>JAGNHB010000016.1 GCA_018001935.1 Acidobacteriota bacterium | reverse complement strand
ATCATCGCGACGGGTACTCACCTGAAGGAACTCTTCCTCGTCCCGCATCTGGCCGCTTCCTCGGGTGTTCCCTCTTAATTTCTTGCTCGGTTTGACAAAAACTCTATTTAGAAGGTACTAAACCCCTACAGCCTTTCCCTTCACTTCCCCCCCGATGAGGACGAGGACCGAGAGGCAGATGACGGCGTAGCCCGCGAGAGCGCCCCAGGTGAGGCATTCGCCCCACGCGGCCCAGGCCACGAAGCCGGCGATCATGGGCTCGGACAGGGTGGCGGTGGCGACGCGCCCCGCGGGGAGATAGAGGAGGGCGTTGTTGAGGAGGGAGTGGCCCACCAGGGTGGGGACGAGGGCCATGAGGCCGAAGCAGAGCCAGTTGCGGCCCGAATGGGCGAAAACCGGCGCCCCCTGGGCCAGCACGATCGCGAAACAGACCGCCGACGCCACCCCGTACAGCGCGGTCACGTAGGCCATGTTGGGCAGCTCCCGGCGGAGGCGCCGCCCCAGCAGGAAGTAGCCTGAAAAGAAAAGGGCGCACACCACGGCCAGGAGGTCCCCCCGCAGGTGCTGGGGGTTGAAGCTGAAATCGCTCCAGCTGAGGACCGCCACGCCGGCCAGGCCGGCCCCGATGGAGAGGAGCAGCCGGGGGCCGGGTCGCTCCCGGAAGAACAGGAACTCCGCGGCGGCGGTGAACACGGGGTTGACGGAGAAGAAGATGGCGGCGTTGGCCACCGTGGTGCACTGGACGGCGGCGATCCAGGTGTAGAGGTGCAGGGCCAGCATGGCGCCCGCCAGGGTCAGGAGCCAGCACTCACGGCGGTCCAGGGCGGCCAGCCGCCGGAGGCTCTTCCCCGCCAGGAGCGCGAGGACGGCCGAGGCGAGGCAGAGCCGCCAGGCGGCGATGACGGCCGGCGGGGCGTCGCCGATGCGGACCAGGTTTCCCGACTGGCTGGCGGCGACGAGGCCCACCGCCAGCCAGAGCCAGACCCGCGCCGGGGCCCCGGGGTGCGGCGTCACCTCCCCTTCTTTTCCTTCGGGGGTGCGGGGGCGGCTTTCGGCGGCGGCTCGAAGCAGCGCCGGCACCGGGCCTCGTAGGAGTCCGCCGCGCCCACCACGATCCGCTCGTCGCTGTCGATGAGGCGCTGGGTGTAGTAGGCCGGGGAGCCGCACTGCATGCAGATGGCCGCGGCCTTGGTGACGTCCTCGGCGATGGCCATGATGTGCGGCATGGGGTCGAAAGGACGGCCCAGGTAGTCCTTGTCGAGCCCCGCGACAATGACGCGCTTGCCCATGTCCGCCAGGGTGTTGCAGACGTCCACGATGCCGGCGTCGAAGAACTGGGCCTCGTCGATGCCGATCACCTCGGTCCGGGGGCGGAGCTTCTCCATGACTTCCGCGGAGGAGGTGACGATGTCCGCCTTGAAGCGCATCTCGCTGTGGCTGACGATGTGCTCCTCGGCGTAGCGGTTGTCGATGGCGGGCTTGAAGACCTGGATGCGCAGCCGGGCGATCTCGGCGCGCTTGAGGCGGCGGATCAGTTCCTCGCTCTTCCCGCTGAACATGCTCCCGCAGATGACCTCGACCCAGCCCATCTGGCCCCTGAACGACTTTTGCATGAGAACCTCCTTCCAACCCGGATCAACCGGAAAAAGAACCACAGAATACACGAAATCGAAGGAAAATGAACCACGAACCACACGAAAAACACGAACGAAGAAATTCGGAGCCGAAGTGTCGTACCTGCCGCATTCTCGCCCCGTGTGGGCCGAGCCTGCCGTGCCCTCACCCCGCCGGCCGGGAGGGCGCTCCGGAGCACAGTTCACCTCCGGCGGCGCGCGGGGGAATTGAATGCCAACCTCATTTACTCAAGAACGTCTCCAGTTCCCCGAAGGAATTGAAAACCCGGTCGCAGCAGCCCAGGACCCAGCAGGAAATCTCCGTCAACGGCAACGAGGTGACCATGTAGACGGGAATCCCGCGGTGCCGGGCCAGGGTCAGCTCCCCCGGGGTGCCGCCGCCGCTGCGGCAGGCCGGGTCCCAGAAGCAGATCACGCCATCCGCGGAGGCCAGGTGCTCCAGGTCCCAGTGGATGATTTTACGCATGGTCCGCTGGAACCGTGCGAAATCGGTGGTCCGCCAGTCCCGGAAGTGTTCCCGCTCCTCGTCCGTCAAGGGTTTGGTCTCGTCGGTGGCGGGGTTGTAGGCCTCGCAGCCCGGCAACCCCTCCAGGAAGGCCTCAACCCGGGCCCTCCAGCCGAGCCCGCCGTCCGGCGCGTGCTCGATGGCGCCCGCGAGGTAGAACACCTGCCGCTTCGCTTCGTCCGCCAGCTGTTTCCCGCTCATCCCGATGACCTCCGTCAAGACACCATCCCGAAAAAGACCACGAAATCCATGAAATGCGCGGACAGGCTTCCGGGGCCGGGGCGTGAAGCTCAAGGCAGCCACGATTCACCGGGCCGGATGCTGACCCCCTTCAGCCTAAACCGCGAATAGCCTGTTCCTCGGCCGCATCCCCGGCGCCCCGTTTTTCTTTGCGGTCTTTACGCCTTGGCGACATCAAGATCCGGATCGGCGCTCGCCAAGGCGCCAAGCCCGCAAAGGAAGACCGCAGATTGCGACAGCGACAGCGACAGCGATTGCGACAGCGACAGCGATTGCGATTGCGACTGCGATTGCGATACCGATACCGATACCGACCCCGATGAGAATTCCTCCGGACCTACAGCCTACAGCCTACAGCCTATAGCCTATAGCCTATAGCCTATAGCCTACAGCCTTCTCCCTCAGCCCAACATATCATTCCCGGGGGGGCAAATCCACCATTCCCTCCTTGACAAGCTTCCCCCAAACCGGGACAATCGGCCCCATGAAATACCGGAAGCTGTCCATCCTGATGCCGGTCTTCAACGAGATAAGCACCCTCGAGACCGTCGTGGACCAGGTCTTCGCGGCCCGGTTGCCCGAGGGCATGGACCGCGAGCTGATCCTCGTGGACGACGGGTCCACCGACGGCACGCAGCGTCTCCTCCCCGGCATCGAGGCCGCCTTTGCGCCCCGGTGCAAGGTTCTCCGTCTCCCCCGGAACCGGGGGAAGGGGGCGGCCCTCAGTGCCGCCATCGAGGCGGCGCAGGGCGACATCGGCATCGTGCAGGACGCCGACCTGGAGTACAACCCGGCCGAGTACCGCCGGATCCTCAAGCCGATTCTCCGGGGCGACGCCGACGTCGTGTACGGCTCACGCTTCCTCGCGGCCCGCTACCGGCGGGTGCTCTACTTTCGCCACTCCCTGGGGAACCGCTTCCTGACCTTCTTCTGCAACCTGTTCACGGACCTGAACCTGACGGACGTGGAGACCGGCTACAAGGCCGCCAAGATGTCGATCCTGAAGTCGATCCCGATCCGCTGCCGGCGGTTCGGCGTCGAGGTGGAGCTGACCTCGAAGTTCGCCAAGCGGGGGTGCGCCATTTACGAGGTCCCCATCTCCTACCGGGGGCGGACCTATTACGAGGGGAAGAAAGTCCGGGCCTGGGACGGCGTCAAGGCCCTCTTCACCACCCTGGCCTTCTGGTGCGTGGACGACGCCTACAAGGGGAGTCACGGGGAGGCCATCCTCAAGCAACTCGAGCAGACCCGGCGGCTCAACGCCTGGATGTACCGGCAGATCCACGCCCACGTGGGGGAACGGGTCCTCGAGACCGGGTCGGGGATCGGCAACCTGACGACCTTCTTCACGGGGCGCCGTTCCCTGGTGGCCACCGACATCGACCCCGCCTACCTGGAGATCCTGGAAAACCGCTTCGGTACCCGCCGGAACGTCACGGTGCGGAAGCTCGACATCGCCGCCCCGGAGGACTTCGAGCCCCTCCGGGGCCAGGTGGACACCGTGATCTGCCTGAACGTGCTGGAACACGTCGACGACGACCTCCGGGCGCTCCGGCACTTCCACGAGGTCCTTCCCCCCGGCGGGAAGCTGATCCTCCTGGTCCCCTGGGGGCGCTGGCTCTACGGCTCCCTCGACCGGGTCCTCGAGCACCGGCGCCGCTACACGCGCAAGACCCTGCTGGGCGTCTGCGCCCGGGCGGGTTTCGAGGTCGTCAACGTGAAAAGGTTCAACAAGATCGGTGTCCCGGCCTGGTTCGTGAACGGGAAGATCTTCCGCCGGACGGGGTTCGGGCGCTTCCAGCTCAAGGTCTACGACATCCTCATCCCCCTCTGGCGGTTGATCGACAAGGTCCCGGGACCCCCGGGGCTCTCCCTCATCGTCTTCGCCGTGAAACCCCGCGACGGCAAGACGGGCGATGCCTAGCCAGGCCCTTCGTCGCTGCTGCTGATCCTGCGGTTGCTATCCGGAACCGCAGAATTCGCAGAAGATGAGCAATACTGACACCCCCGCAAAAAGTCGCATGTTACCCGCGAATCACGCGAATGAACGCGAATCAGAAATCAACAATCAATAGATATGATTCGTGTTATAAATTCGCGTATATTCGTGTTATTCGCGGGAAATCCCCCTTTCGCGACTTTTTGCGGCCGCATCAATGCGGACGGTTGCCGCGGGTCGGGGCGGGCTCGACCGGCCGTGCCGTTTCGGTCGTCGGGGGAAATGGGCGCGTTACCCCGGGATGGAGTCCTGGAGGTTTTCCCGGGGGGGGATCTCCACGCGGTAGAGGTGCATGGGGGTGCTGAGCCCCCGGAGCGAGACCGGCCCCAGGCTGGCCACGGGATAGACGTTTTCCATGAGCCGGCAGGTCAGCTCGCCGATGACGATCTCGCCGGCCTTGGCCACGGACGACTCGATGCGCGAGGCGATGTTGACCGTGCTGCCGAGGACGGTGTAGTCCATGCGGCGCTCGGAACCGATGTCGCCGGCCACCACCTTGCCGCTGTTGATGCCGATGCGCATCTGGAGGGGGACGGACAGCATGCCCGACCGGTTGATCTCCTGGATGGCCTGGAACATCTCCACCGCGGCCATCACGGCCCGCCGGGCGTGGTCCTCCTGGGCCAGGGGGGCGCCGAAGATGGCCATGACGGCGTCCCCGATGTACTTGTCGAGGGTCCCCTCGTGGCGGAAGATGACGTCCGTCATGGCGGAGAAGTGGGTGTTGAGGACCCGGGCGACCTCGGAGGGGTCCATGCGCTCCGAGAAGGTGGTGAACTTCACCAGGTCCGCGAAGAGCACCGAGATCTCCCGCTCCTCGGTCTTCAAGTGGTCTTCGCCCCCGGCGCGGATCCGGTTGATGACGGAGGGGGAGTGGTAGCGCTCCAGGCGCCCCCGGATCGCCTTCTCCCGGGAGAGGGTGTCGTTGAGCCGGTACTGCTCGATGGCGATGGCCGAGATGACGGCGATGGTGGACATGAGGTCCAGGTCCCGCTGCTGGAAGAGGTTCTCGTGGATCAGCGAGTCGACGTAGATGATCCCGATGGTCTTCCGCTCGTCCCAGAGGGGGACGCTCATGCACGAGCGGATCTGCTGGATCATGATGCTCTCGTTGGTGGTGAAGCGCTGGTCCCGCATGGCGTTGGCCGTCAGGATGGAGACGCCGTCGCTGAACACCTTGTTCACGATGGTCCGGGAGAAGTTCATGTTGCCGCCCGACCCGTGCCGCCCGTGCTTGACCACCCGGGGGACGAGCTGGTTTTCCTGCTCGTCGTAGAGCATCAGCAGGCCGCGGTCCGGCTTGAGGTACTCGAACACCAGGTTCATGGCCTTGTCGAGGACGTCGTCGAGGGAGACGGACCCCACCAGGTTCTTGGCGGCGTTGAAGACCAGCTGGACCATCTCGTGGGGGTCTCGGGCCTGGGGGCCGGCCGGGGTCAGCATCCCGGTGGAACTGAGCCGGGAGATGGGGATGGAGATGGTCATCCCCGCGTCCATGTCGTACTCGTCGGAGAGGACCACCTGGCGGACCGCCGGGCTTCGGAAGAGGAGGGCGAACTCGCCGAGCTGGATCTTGTCGCCGTCCTTGAGCGGGTGACGCTCCTGGGCCGACTCGGTGCCGACAAAGGTCCCGTTGGCGCTCTTCATGTCCTGGATGAAGTAGTTGGCGCCGTCCAGGAAAACCCGGGCGTGCTGGCGCGAGATCATGGGGAAGGGGAGGACCAGGTCGCAGTCGGGGGCGCGGCCGATGACGCAGGCGGGCTTCGTCAGGAGGAAGGACCGCTTCTGATCGGCGACGTTGTACTCGAGAAAAGGGCGCTCAGTCAAGGCTCAACCTCTCGCCGACCCGGCAGATGCGGAAATCGAGGCCGTCGGCGGCCGACAGTTCCGCCCGGATCTGCTCGCAGAACTGCGTTTTGTAGTGGGTGATGTAAAGGGGGACCTTCCGCGTCAGCTTTTTCAGTTCGCCCGCCAGGAGGCCCGGGGTCATGTGGCCGGTGGACAGGGCCAGTTCGCGCTGGCTGTCCGGGAAGGAGACTTCGATGAAAATCCCCTTGAGGTTCTTCAGCCGGTTGGCTTCCATCCAGATCGCGTCACAGATGGACGTGTCGGAGGAGAAGAGGACTTCCTGCCGCTTCTCGAGGTCGCGCAGGATGACGCCGTAGGTGGGGACGGGGTGGTTGACGGGGAACAGGCGGAACGCGTAGCGGCCGATGGTGACCGTCTCCAGCGGTTCCACGTCCACCGTCTGGAAGAAATCGCTGGAGATGCTGGGGAGGTCCGGCCAGAACACGTTGTTGAACATGTGTTTCTTGAGCATGGCCACGTTGTGGGCCGTGGCGTAGATCCGGGGGGGCTGTTTCCGGATCCCCATGTTCTCGATGGTGAACAGCGGGAGGGTGGCGATGTGGTCGATGTGGGTGTGGGTGACGATGACCGAGTGGATGCGGCACTGCTCGTCCGGGTGGAGCCCCAGCGCGATGGCGCCCGCGTCCACGGCGATCTCGCCGTTGACCACGTAGGTGCTGAGGATGAACCGTTCCGAATTTTCGCCCGGGTAGGTGCCCAAGACCTGAACTTCCATCGGGTGCCTTCTCCTCGGAAACCGGCGGGTCGCCTCTGGAAAATATACCACACTCTTTCGGGGAACGGACGATCATTTTTCCGGCGGCGCCGCCCGGGCGTTTTGAATCGCCGCGGCGCCGCGGTAATCTATGGATTGAACTGCGCGGGGGAAGACGCTACAATAGCCCCCGAGACAAAACCACACGGGAGGAGAGACCATGCCGATCGTACTGCCGGAACTGCCTTACGCCAAGGACGCCCTCGAGCCTGTCATCAGCGCCCGGACCCTCGAATTCCACCACGGCAAGCACCACAACGCCTACGTGGTGAACGCCGTCAAGCTGGTCGCCGGGACGCCCCTGGAAAACGCCGACCTCGAGACCGTCGTCCTCGAGGCCGCCAAGGACCCCGCGAAGGCCGGCCTGTTCAACAACGCCGCCCAGGTCTGGAACCACACCTTCTACTGGCACTCCATGAAGCCGGGCGGCGGCGGGGCGCCCACCGGGCCGATCGCCGACAAGATCGCGGCCGCCTTCGGGTCGTACGAGAAGTTCGCGGAGGAGTTCAAGAACGCGGGGGCCACCCAGTTCGGGAGCGGCTGGGCCTGGCTGGTCCTGGACGGGAACGACCTGCGGATCGTGAAGACCGGCAACGCCGACACGCCGCCCGCTCACGGCTGGAAGGCCCTGCTGACGGTGGACGTCTGGGAGCACGCCTACTACCTGGATTTCCAGAACCGGCGCCCGGACTACCTCGCCGCCTTCGTGGACAAGCTCGTGAACTGGGATCACGTCAACCGCCTGCTTCAGTGAGGGGACCATGCCATCACGACGGATTCTGATCCTGTTCGCCCTGGCCTTCGCCGGCGTGGCGGGAAGCGTTGCCGCTCAGGGGGCGGGCGCGGCGCCGGCCCCGTTCGCTGCCCGCGATTTCTCCGCCCTCGTCGGCACGCCCGGGTTCAGCCCGGCCCTCCTCGAGAACCACTTCAAGCTCTACCAGGGGTACGTGAAGAACGCGGGGGCCCTGGTCGAGGAACTCGACCGCCTGCGAAAGGACGGGAAGGAACGGACCCCGGCCTTCGCCGAGTCGAAACGGCGCTTCGGCTGGGAATTCAACGGCATGCGCCTCCACGAGCTCTTTTTCGAAAACCTCGGCGGCAAGGCGCCCCTCGCGGAGGGTTCCCCGCTCCGGAAGCGCCTGGAGACGGATTTCGGTTCGTTCGACGAGTGGCTGAAGGACTTCCGCGCCGCCTGCCTGATGCGGGGCATCGGGTGGTGCGCCCTGGTCCTGGACCCCGTCTCCGGCCGCTTGATGAACGCCTGGATCAACGAGCACGACGGCGGGGTGCCCGCCGGCTGCCGCATCCTGCTGATCCTCGACGTTTTCGAGCACGCCTTCCTGACCGACTACGGCCTGGACCGGGCGAAGTACCTGGAAGCCGCCCTGGCGGCGGTGAAGTGGGAGGAAGTGGAGCGTCGGTACGGCGGCGGGCGTCCCTAGGCGCGGGGGCGTCCCGACACGCCGCTCCGGTGAGGATGGTATCGTGGAAGGGGTGCCGGCACCCGGTGCCGGCACCCCTTTCGAGTTCACGATCGAATGCCGGCGGGATGCCGGCGCTCCCGCTTGTTGCAGTTTCATCAAGGAGGAATCATGCGTGCTTCACGTTGGGTGACCGTGGCGGCCCTGTTCGCCCTCACGGGGTCAGGCCTGTGGGCTTCGGATTGGAAGTACAACTACTTCAAGGGGATGGACAAGTTCCGTTCGGGGGACTACAAGGCGGCGGCCCGCTACCTGGAGTCGGCCCTCCAGGAGAAGGGGGAGGACTGCATCGACTGCCTCCGGGAGGAGGGGATGTTCTACACGGATTACCTCCCCCACTACTACCTGGGGCTGGCCTACGCCTCGTTGAAACAGCCGGAGAAGGCGCTGGAAAGCCTGGAGAAGCTCGAGAAGAGCGGGTTGCTCTCCCGGGGGCGGGGGTTGGGGCCGGCCTCCCGGCTCCAGTTCGAGCTCGCCCTGTCCAACGCGCGCCTCTCCCGGGAGCGGTCGGCGGCCCGGGCGGGGGGGGACAAGGCGTCGGAGACCCGGTACCTCAACTGCATCCGGGAGCCGGTGGTGATCTCCCGCTTCTATGGCATCACGGTCCGGATGTGTTTCGACCCGTCGGCGGCGCCCAGCATCGAGGCGGAGTACGACCGTTCCGCGGTGGTTCTGGACGTGGAGACGCTCACGGTCAACCAGGGGAGGATGCCCGAGCGCGCCGTCAAGATCCTGAAGGAGTGGGCGACCATCCGCCGGGACGAGCTCTCGTCGGCCTGGGAGGACCTGGGGCACGGCAAGCGCCCGTCCGTGATCCCCCTGGACTGAGGCGAACCGGATCGCCACGGGTCTCGCCCCGCGGGACCGGGTCCGCTTCCCTTTTCGCACCGGCCGCTGCAAGGGCCGGTGCATTTCCCTCCGGGTGGAGCGACACAGCCCCGGCCGTTCCGTGATACACTCCCCGGGAATCCATGCGGAGGGAGGGTGAGTGCCCGTTATCGAGTCCCTGTTGAGCCTCGTGGTCTGGGCGGTGGCCATGCTGGGAGTGGCTTGGCCGACGGAGCGGCTGCTGCGGGCCCTTCTCCCCCCCGCCCCCGCCCGTGACCGCACCCCCCTGTTCGCCTTTTCGGCGGGGCTGGGGCTGGCCCTCCTCTCCACGGTCGTCTGTTTCGCCGCCATGCTCGGGGCGCTGAAGACCCCCGTGCTGCATGTCCTGACGGCGGCCGTGCTGGCCGCGGGGACGGGACGCCTGGCCCTGATTCTCTTCGGCCGGGCGCCGAACCCCCTGGCCGGGCTGGGGCCCTACGCCGCGGTCGCCCTGGCGGCGGCCGCCTCGTTCCTCCCCTTCCTCTCCCTGCCCCCCGTGGCCTGGGACGCCCTGGTCTACCACCTCGAGGTTCCCCGCCAGTACCTGCTCCAGGGCGGCATGGTGGAACTGGCGGGGAACAACTACGCCTACTTCCCCACCGGCACGGAGATGCTGTTCCTCCTGTGCCTGAAGTTCTTCCCGCCCTTCTCGACCCAGGTCGTCCACGCGGGCTTCCTGCTGCTGACCCTCCTCGCCCTGGGGGAGACCGCGGCGTCGTCGGGGGCGCTCTCGCCGCGCCCGCGGACCCCCCTCGCCTTGCCGCTGGCGGCGGCGGTTTTCCTCCCCTCCGTCTGGCTGAACGCCGCGGTGCCCTACATCGACATCACCCTGATGTTCTACGTGACACTGGCCGCTTCCGGGCTGTACCTCTTCTTCAAGACCTGCCGGAGGGACCACCTGCTCCTGGGCCTGGCGGCGGGGGCTTTCCTGCCGGCGGTCAAGTACACGGGGCTCTTCTGCCTGGCGGTCCTGGCGGTCGGGGGTGCGGCGGCGTGGCGGGTCCGAAAGGGTCGCCTCCCCCTCCGGTGGACGGACGGGGTGTTCTTCCTGGGCGGCTGCGGCCTCTTTGCCGGGCCCTACCTCGTGCGGAACCTCCTCTGGACGGGCAGCCCGGTCTTCCCCTTCCTCGCGGGGGCGCTCGGATCCGGTTCGCCGTGGTGGACGCCCGAGCAGCAGGAAGTCTGGCGCCACTTCCTGGCCAACTACGGGAGCTTCCTGGGCGAACGCCTCCTCTACCCCCTCAATTACCTCGTGGCGTCCGTCTCGCCCGTTCTCAACGAGGACCGGATCTTCGACGGCGTCCTGGGGCCCTTCCTACTCTTTCTCCCCGTCCTCTGGCTGTTCCGCCGGCGGCTGGGGCGGGCCAACCTGTTCCTCGCCCTGACCGCGCTCCTCTACGCCCTCGTCTGGGGGGTCTTCCTCCGGCAGATGCGCTTCCTCTTCCCCGTCGTGCCGCTGATCCTGCTGCTCCTGGCCGGGACCGGCCGTTACGCGGCGCGGAAGGCGGTCAACCGCGCGGTCCTGTCCGTGCTGGCCGTCGTCTCGCTGACCTTCAGCGCGGCGGTGATCGTCCCCGAGCTGCGTTCACCCCGCTCGGAGTGCAAGACCGTGGCGTACTTCTCCCTGGACTACCTGCTGGGGCGCCAGACGACCCGCGACTACCTGCGCCGCACGCTGCCCGAGTACCGGTGCCAGGAGTTCCTCAACGGGCTGACTCCCCCGCCGGCCAGGGTCTGGGTCCTGTTCACCGGAAACAAGAACTTCTACCTGGATGCCCCTTACCGGGCGGATTACGTGACCGAGGACTACACCTTCCACCAGTGGCTCGCCCGGTCGAAAACGCCGGCGGACGTCACCCGGCGCTTCCGGGCCCTCGGGGTGACCCACCTCCTCACCCGGGTCGGCGGCATCCTCGACCCCGGCCTGTACATCGACAACCCCTCCCGCCGCGACCTCGCCCTCGCCTTCTTTCTGGGGGAGTGCCGCATCCTCTTCGAAGCCAACGGTTTCGCCGTCCTCGCCCTGAAATGAGAAGGCGGCCATTATTCTGACAAACGTCGCCCCGCGCGCCGTCCCGACGCGGCCCCAAAGTTCGTACGCGTCGTCCCGACGCGGACCACCAGCTCCCCCCAAGTCCCTCCCCCGCGCCGGGACGGCGCGTGCGAACCCCGAAGTTCCTACGCGTCGTCCCGACGCGGACCACATACCCACCTCTCCCCCGCGCAACCGCACCCCCTCCCCACCTTTGCTCCCCCCCTCCCCGGCGCACCATCACGAAGGAGGGGATAACCATGCGACCCCTCGCGCTCGCCGCGCTGGCGGCGATCCTGTGCCTCTCCGCGCCCGGGGCGAGAGTCCGAAAAAACGCGGGATTCCTGCACAAATTGAACCCCTGGCGGGGTTCGGGCCGCGGTCGAAGGCGAACTCCCCTCAGGGGCGGCGTTGTTGCACACATGGATCTCCTGGCGGAGATCGGGACGCAGGGACGGCGCGATGGACGCGGGGAGGGACGGTGAATGCGTTCAGGAACATTTTGGCGGAGCAGAAGACGTCCCACTACTCCGACGACGCCGAAGGCAAGCGCCGAATCTGTTGATTCCCACCCTGTAATTCCGAAAGTGGTCCGGGTGCATCTCCCAGAGGGAGTCGGAGAAGGCGTTGAGGAAGCGCCGGAGGGACCAGGCGGCGTCGGGGTCGCTACGGAGGCGGGACAGGAGGGGGAAGAAGGCTGTGAACACGCGGGAGAGGTCCCAGGGGAGGGAGTGGACGGTGGTGCGGACGAGGGGGAGACACCCGGGGACTTCGAACTCCCGCTTCATCGGCTTGATGGTGCCGCAGGCGCTGACGCGGCAGCGGCGCTCCGGCGGCCTGCGCGCCGCACGCTCCATCGGTCCAATCAACTTCAGGGCGCCGCTATGATCGCGCAACCCCCACGGATCGGCGCCTTGGCGGGAGCCTGCCCGGATGATGATCTCGCCAAGGCGCAGAGAACGCAAAGAAAATGGAGGCGGAAGATGGGCGCGGGATCATCGGTGGCACGGAATACGCGGGGACAGGTCGGCACGAACGTTTCGTGTCGGGCCGCGGGCGGGGAAGGATTCGTTTTCCCCGCACCCTTTCAGGGTGCGTTTTGAGGGCCTTCCGCCGCGTTCCGGGGGCGGCGACGCGGGCGCCCGGGACATGCGGCAACCCGCACGTTCGCGGCCGGCGCCCGCGCCTTGCCCCCGGCTGGGACGCCCCCTCCCCTTCGGGGAGGGTCAGGGCCCGGGAAGCCCCGACCCCGGCTGGGCGCCGCGAGCTTCCGATCCAGCCCCGGACGATCCACGACCGGACTCGGTGAGGCATGACCCCCATGATCACTCAAACGCCAGTGACCCTTCCCTTGCCGATCCCTGTTGAACTGCACTTGAACAGTTACGGGATTACCGGGCGGGAATCTAACGCCGCCGCCTCAGGACTTCGGGGGGGCATTGTCCGGGGCGGACTTGTCCGGGTAGCGCGGCGCCGTCACCGCGGGCACCGGCTTCTCCCGGATCAGCTTCTGCAGGTGGGCCACCGCGGCCTCGAGCTGGGCGTCCCTTCCCCCGAACGTGGCGTGGGGCAGGTTGTCCACCACGAGGTCGGGTTCCACGCCGTGTCCCTCGATCAGCCACTGCCCCTCGGGCCCGAAGACCCCGTTCTCGGCGGCGGTGGCGATGCCGCCGTCCACCAGGAAATTGCTGGACGAAAGCCAGATTTCGCCGCCCCACGTCCGGGTGCCGATGACGGCGCCGATCCCGAGCCGGCGGAAGCCCTCGGCGAAGGCCTCCCCGTCCGAGGCGGTGAACTCGTCGCACAGGACCACGGCGTGCCCCCGGAAGGCGTACTGCATATTCCGTTCCGAGGGCGGCCCCACCCGCCGGCTCCAGAACGACCAGGCCTTGCGCAGGAGCTGGCCGAGGATCCAGCTGTCGATGTTGCCCCCCTCGTTGTGCCGGACGTCGATGATCAGGCCCTCCCGGTCGACGACGGGGAAGAAGTCCCGGGCCCACTGGGCGTAGTCGGCGCCGCCCATGGCGCGCAGGTGGACGTAGCCGATCCGGCCGCCGCCCAGGGACTCCACGGCTTCCCGCCGCGTCAGCTCCCACTCGGCGTAGCGCAAGTCCGCGTCTTCCTTCGCCGTGACGGGGACCACCACCACGTCGCGGCCGGCCTTGCTCCCCGCGGGGAAGACCCGGAGGAGGACCTGCCTGCCGGCCTGGTTGCGCAGCGGGGCCGCCGGGTGGGGGACCGTGAGGAGCGGCACGCCGTTGATGGACTCGATGACGTCCCCCTCGGAGACGCCGACCTCGGGGCGGGCCAGCGGGGGTCGCCCGGCGGGGTTGTCGGGGTCGAAGCGGCGGATCCGCGCCACGCGCCACCCGCCACCGGCCTCGTCCCGCTCCAGGTCGGCCCCGAGAGAGGCCGTGACGGCGGGATCGGGCCCCTTGCGGGTGTCGCCGCCGTAGACGTAGGTGTGCAGGGCGGACAACTCGGAAACCATCCGGGCCAGGAGGTCCGAAAGCTCGCCGCGGCAGGTGAGGCGGTCCACCAGGGGGAGGTACTTCTTCAGCATCCCCGCCCAGTCCACCCCGTGCATGCCCGGGTCGTAGAAGTAGTCCCGCTCCAGGCGCCAGGCCTCGGTGAGCATCTGGCGCCACTCCTGCCGCGGGTCCAGGGCCAGCGTCCAGCCGGAGAGGGGGACGTCCCGCTTGTCCAGGGTCGCCGGGCCGTGGGCGGCGTCGACGACGTGGAGGGCGTCCTGCTTGCGGAGCAGGAGTTTCTTGCCGTCCCCGGAGAGTTCGACGTGCCGGACCTCGCCGCAGACGGTCTTGACCTCGGCGCCCTCGGAGGCGACGTTGAGCGACTGGACCGTGCCGCTTCCACCGCCGGCGGGGGTCGACAACCAGAAAAGGGCCTTGTCGTTGACGGCCAGGTCCTGGTAACGCCCCGGGGGGACGGGGACGTCCATGAGCCGGTCCCGGATCCCCTTCCGGTCGATCCGGACGGCCGGCGGAGGGGTCTTGCCGCCCGCGGCGGGCTTGGCGGCGTCGGGGGCCGTTCCGGTCGAGGACCCATCGACGGCCGGGGGCTTGGGCTCCTCGCGAACCGGGACCGGGCGGGACTGCAGCTCGTCCCGGGGGGCGAAGGGGGAGCGCAGACCTTCCGTCAGGGCGAGGGCGTAGACCTTCGTCGGCTTGTCCAGGAAGGGCTGGGGGGCGTAGTGGCCCCACGGGGCGCGGACCGCCGTGGAGAGGTTCCGGTCCGAGAGGAAGTACAGCCACTTGCCGTCCGGGCTCCAGGCGGGGGAGAAGTTGTCGTAGCGGTCGGAGGTGACGGCGGTTTTCGAGCCGTCGGCGGCGTTCCACAGGCGGATTTCCCGGAAGGCGTTCGCCGTGGGGGCGGCATAGGCCAGCCACTGGCTGTCGGGGGACCAGGCGAGGTCCTCGATCCTGCCGGCGGGGGTTGTATCGACGAGCTGCGAGGTTTTTGCCGCGGTGTCGGTGACCCAGAGGCGCTGGTTCTTGTCGGTGTGGGCGACGCGCTGGCCGTCCGGGGAGGGGAGGCCGTCCCAGCGGAGGATGTCGGCCCCCGTGGTGAGGGGGGCGCCGGGCCCCGAGCCGTCGGCGGGGAGGAGCCAGAACTCGGTCTCCCCGGACGCGTCGGAGAGCGCCAGGATGTTCTTCCCGTCAGGCATGAAGCGGGCGTTGCGGAACCGCACCCCCGGCTTGTGCGTCACCTGGGCGAGGCGGCCCTGGCGGGCGGGGGCGGTGAAGACCACGCCGCGGGCCGTCAGAACGACCCGGTCGCCGTCGGGGGACAGGTGGACGGCGGAGAGGTATTCCATGGGCTTGGCGACCCACCGCTCGCGGGTCTGCTCGAGGTCGGAGGCGAGGGTGACGGGAACGGCCCGGTCGGTCCCGTCGGCGAGGTCGAAGACGTGGAGGTCCGCGCCGAGCTGGTAGGCGACGCGCCCCTCCGAGAGCGAGGGGCCGAGGACGTCCCACCCCCGGTGGCGGGTGTGCTGGCGCAGGTCCTTCCCGTCGGGGAGCATGGACCAGAGGTTGAGGGTCCCGTCCCGGTCGGAGACGAAATAGACGCGGCCCTTCCACCACATGGGGTCCCGGCTCGTCCCGGGGAAATCGGCGGTCAGGGGGGTCGCTTCGGCGTCCCCCGCGGTGAAGCGCCAGAGCTTCTGCGCCGTCCCCCCCTTGTAGCGCTTGGTGTGGCTTCCCTGGAAGGGGAGGCGGGTGAAGAAGAGCGTGCACCCGGTGTCGTCGAAACACCCGTCGGCGGCCTGCGCCAGGGGGAGACGGTCGGCGGCGGTGACGGGCCGGGAGAGGTCGAGGGTGAAGAGCTGAACCTGCGGGAGCGTGGAATAGGCGTCGGTGGCGGCGAGTATACGGCCGTCGGGGGTCCAGCCGGCGACGGCGATGCGGCGGGCGCCCAGCCAGGTGCGACGGGTGGGGGTGCCGCCGGTGACGGGGAGGGTGTAGATTTCGGGGTTGCCGTCGTAGGCGGCGGTGTATGCCAGGGTGAGGCCGTCGGGGGAGACGGCGGGGGAGTCCTCGGTGCCGGGGTGGGAGGTCAGGCGGGAGGCCGGGCCGCCCTGGAGACCGACGCGCCAGAGGTCTCCCTCGGCCTGGAAGTAGAGATCGTCGCCGTGGAGGGCCGGGGAGCGGTAGTAGCCGACGGGGCCCGCGGCGGCGGCGTGGGCGGGGAAGGGGAGGAGGGCGAGGAGGATGAAAACCCCTGGCGACAGGGGAAACCGGTGAGGGCTCCGAACCGGATCGGGACTGTCCGCCGCCGCTGGATTCATGGCGTGCATGCCTCCCCTAAAATAAAACGGCGGCGCCTTGGGGGCGCCGCCGGGGCATCTCGAACGAAACCTTGCTAGTTGCGGTTGAAGCCGCCGCGGCGGGGGGCGCCCGGCCGAGGGGCGCGTTCCCGGGCTTCGTTGACGGTCAGGGTCCGGCCGTCAAGAACGGTGCCGTTCATTTTCTGGATCGCCTGGTCCGCGGCATTGTCGTCGTCCATCTCGACGAACCCGAACCCACGGCTCCGCCCGGTCTCCCGGTCGGTGATAACGCTGGCGGAAGAGACCTGGCCGATGGCTTCGAACGCAGCCCGAAGACCTTCCGAGGTCGTGCTGTAGGAGAGACCGCCCACGTAAATCCGTTTTGCCATTGATGACTCCTTTTCCCATCCTCAAAGCTAAATTTGTGCACCTTCGGAAGCGCAGCTCGGAAACGGAACCATCGGCCCGACGCGAACCACACAAGCTCCAAACCCCGGTCGCCTGAGGATGGACGACGACCACCTGCACGGTGCAATACATTACTCGCTTTCATCCGAAATGCAACAAGTATTTTGAGGGGGGAAGAAAAAAAACGTGGGGAAGGAGACAGAAGTCAGAATTCAGAATTCAGAATGCTGCGGACGTGCTCCTGGGAAAACAGACTGTTGGGTCCGTGGACGTCTTCTTCCGGACCTCCAGCCTGAAACCCTCCAGCCGGACGGCCTTATTAAACCACTAATCTGCACTAATCTGCACTAATAAGACTCTGTGCCTCTGTGAGAGAAAAGGACTTTTTGTGAACGCATCACGACTGACTGCTGGATTCTGAATTCTGAGTTTTGAATTCTCGTTTCTGCATTCTGAATTCTGAATTCTGGATTCTGGATTCTGGATTCTGGATTCTGGATTCTAAACTCTAAACTCTAAACTCTAAACTCCGTCCCCTCCCCTCCTCCTGTCTTCTCCAGTTGCAGCGTCCTTTCCCTTGTGTTAACCTGCCGGTTTCACGGGAATTCTTCCCGCCGCGGGGGCGGGGGTCCGGAGGTCGGGGCGTGTCGTCGGGCAAATTCACCATCAGCAAGGAAGAAGTCCAGAGCGAGCTGTTCTACCTGGAGAAGATCCTCGGCGAGATGCGCAAGCGGATCGTCGGGCAGGAAACCTATCTCAACCGGCTCCTGGTCGGCCTTCTCACGGGGGGGCACATCCTGGTGGAGGGGGTGCCGGGGCTGGCGAAGACCCTGGCGGTCAGCACCCTGGCCGAGTCCCTGAACCTGGATTTCAAGCGGATCCAGTTCACGCCCGACCTCCTCCCGGCGGACCTCGTGGGGACCATGGTCTACAACGCCGGGACCGGCGAGTTCGAGCCCCGCAAGGGCCCCGTCTTCGCCAACCTCATCCTGGCGGACGAGATCAACCGGGCGCCGGCCAAGGTCCAGTCGGCCCTCCTGGAGGCCATGCAGGAACAGCAGGTGACCATCGGCCGCGAGACCTACCCGCTCCCGGACCCTTTCCTCGTGCTGGCCACCCAGAACCCCATCGAGCACGAGGGGACCTACCCCCTCCCGGAGGCCCAGACCGACCGGTTCTTCATGAAGGTCCTCCTGGACTACCCCGAGAAGAAGGAGGAGAAGGAGATCCTCCGCCGGATGACCGAGGGCCCGGGGACGGCCATGGAGATCGCCCGGGGCCGGGGCATCGAGGTGAAGCGCGTCGTGGTCCCGGAGCGGATCCAGAAGATCCGTCTCACCGCCACGAAGGTCTACGTGGACGACCGGATCTCCGACTACATCCTGGAAGTCGTCTCCGCCACCCGGCGGCCGACGGACTACAAGCTGGACACCGGGCGCTACGTCCGCTTCGGGGCCTCCCCCCGGGGCACCATCGCCCTGAAGGTGGCCGCGCGGGCCCACGCCTTCCTGGCGGGGCGGAACTACGTGATCCCCGAGGACGTGAAGTCCATCGCCCCCGACGTCCTCCGTCACCGGGTGATCCTCTCGTTCGAGGCGGAGGCGGAACGCATCAGCGCGGACGAGATCATCCGCGCCGTTCTCAACGCCGTCGAGGTCCCCTGACGGCGCCCCATGAAACTCGCCGACCTCATCCGGAACCTGCACATCCTGGAGATCCGTACGCGGAAAAAACTCCAGGGGGGGCTCTCCTCCTCTTACCGCAACGTCTTTCGCGGGCAGGGACTGGAGTTTTCCGAGGTGCGCGAGTACGTGGAGGGGGACGACGTACGACTGGTGGACTGGAACGTGACGGCGCGCCTGGGCAGCCTGCACGTGAAGCAGCTCCTCGAGGAGCGGGAACTCAACGTGGTGACCGCGGTGCAGTGCTCCCGGTCCATGGATTTCGGGACCGGGGAGAAGACGAAGTTCGAGACGGCGGCGGAGATCGCCTCCACGCTGATCTTTTCCGCCATCCACGCGGGGGACCGGCCGGGGATCGTCACGTTCAGCGAGGGCGGGCGACTGGACTACATCCCGCCCGGGAAGGGGATGGACCACGCCTTCCGGCTGCTTCACCGGCTGATCTCGAGCCGGCCCGACGGCCGGGCGCCGGGGGCGGGCGACCTCCTGAATTTCCTGACCCACGGCCTCAAGAAACGGAGCGTGGTTTTCCTCATCTCCGACTTCATCTACTCGGACTGGCGCTCCGAGCTGATCGAAACCGCCGCCCGCCGCCACGATTTCACCGCCATCGCCGTCCTGGACGCGGCCGAACTCGAGGGGCCGCCCCGGGGGATCTTCCCCCTGGAGGGCGAGGGGTGCGGCCCCACGTTCGTCGGCGTGGGCCGGCGGGCCCGCGAGGCCTACGCGGCCCGGATCCGGGACCGCCTGGCGAGGATCCGCACCCTCATGGCCGGGGCGGGCGTCGACTACCTGGCCATCCGGGCCGGTGCGTCCTGCGAGGAGGACCTCCACAAGCTCTTCCTCCGGCGCCGGCAGTCCCACATGCCCGCCTGAGGAGGTTTCCCGTGACCGAAACCGGCATCTTCCCCCTGCTCCCGGGGCCGACCCCGCTGACGGAAGCCCCGCGCCTGACCCGCCGCTTGGGCGGCCCGCGCATTCTCGTCAAGCGCGACGACCTCACCGGGAGAGGACTCGGGGGCAACAAGGTCCGCAAGCTGGAGTACCTCCTGGGGGAAGCCCTGGCCGAGGGCGCGACGCACGTGGTCACCGGCGGGGGAGCCCAGTCCAACCACGCGTGCCTCACCGCCGTGACCGCGCGCATGGCCGGCCTGGAGCCCGTCCTGGTGCTCTCCTCGCCCCACGAACCCGGGGACGAGGGGAACCGGAAGATCGAGTCCCTCCTCGGCGTCCGGGTGGATTGGGTTCGGGAGTACGCCGTGGAAGCCCTGGAGCGGGGGATCGCCCGGGCGGCGGACCGCTTGCGGGACGCCGGTGCGCGCCCCTGCGTCATCCCCATGGGCGGGAGCAACGCCACCGGGATCCGGGGGTACGAGCGGGCCGCGGCGGAACTGGCGGAACAGTGCCGCTTGCGGGAGACCTTTCCCGACGCGGTGGTCACCGCCGTGGGCACCGGAGGGACCCTGGCCGGCCTGGTGAGGGGCGCGCGGCGGCACCTGGGCGGCTGCTGCGTCGTCGGCATCGACGTGGGGGCCGTCCCGGAAGGTCTCGGGGAGCGCTGCCGCTCACTGATCGGGGACGAGGGCGGCCCCGAGCCGGGGGATTACGAGATCGACGGGCGTTTCCGCGGGCGGGCCTACGCCGCCCCGACGCCGGAGGGGGTGGCCGCCATGCGGCTCTTTCTCGAAACCGAGGGCCTGCTGCTGGACCCGGTCTACACCGGGAAGGCCGCGGCCGGCCTGGTCTCGCTGGTCGGCGAGGGGGTCTTCGGTCCCTCCGACACGGTGGTCTTCCTGCACACGGGCGGGGCCGCCGGCTTCTTCACCGGGTGGGAGGCCGCCCCGGCTCCCGTGAGCGATTGAGCCATCCGCTTTCCCCGCGCGTATAACCCCCGGGGGCCAGGACGACCCGGAGGGGCATCGGAAAAGCTTTCGGCCAGACTGTCGGCCCGGGCATCTTTCATTTGTGAGGTTTCGCGAGGAAGCACTTGCGTTCTTGCGGCGTCTAAAGTAAAACACTTCGTTGCAACAGTCCGGTCGGCCGCCGGGGGGACCTGCCGGGGAAACGCACAAGAGGAACATGGGCTGGCTGAACAAGATCGTACCGTGGAACCGACACCCGAAGGTGGCAGGCCGCCAGGACCTTCCCGCCGTGAACTCCCTTGTGATGCTCCACGTGTCCGGCGAGCGCCGGCCCCGCCGCGGGGTGATCTTCAACCGGACCCCCGACGGCCTCGTCTGGGTCCTCTTCCCGGAGGGGGGAAGCCTCCCCTGCACCGACCCCGGGTCGGAGATCGAAATCGAGTACCAGATCGGCGACAACCCCGTTCGCATCGGCACCCAGTTGGCCCAGGTCACCACCGACGTTCACCCGATCTCGGGCGTCACGCTCACCCGTTTCGGGCTCCGACCGTCCGGGAGGGTGGAAACCGTCCAGCGCCGGAAGTTCTCCCGGCTTGACCTGGTGATCCCCGTGACCTTCTTCAACATCGTGATCCCGCCCGGTTACGAGATCGACCCCGACGTCCAGCTCGACACCACGCTGAAGTGGCGGCTGTCCAAGCCCAAGAAGTGCGTCACCGGCCAGCTCCGCGACATCAGCGCCGGGGGGTGCTCCATCATGGTGCGGGACCCGGTGACCATCGGCGACGAGATCTACAGCCAGCTCACCCTGGAGAACGAGTTCGTCCAGGCGGCGGCCCGGGTCGTGCAGGTCACGCCCTCGGGGGGGGAGAACCGTGCCGGGGTCCAGTTCGTCGGCATGGACGACGACCTGAAGGAGTTCCTGGAGCGGTTCGTGGACGAGGAGTCCACCCGCCGCCGGCGGACCGGCAAGATGAGGACCACCGAGCGCACGGGGTGACCCGCGGCGGGGGAGAAGGACGTTGACGGCAGGCACACCAGGCTGGACGGACCGGGACGAGGCCTACATGCGCCGCGCCTTCCGGCTGGCCCGCTCCGCGGAGGGGCTCGCCCACCCGAACCCCATGGTGGGGGCGGTGGTCGTCGCGGGGGGGCGGATCGTGGGGAGCGGCGCCCACCGCTACGCCAAGATCCTCCACGCGGAGCGGCTGGCCCTGTCGGAGGCCGGCGGGGCGGCGCGGGGGGCCGATCTCTATGTCACCCTCGAGCCCTGCTGCCACCACGGGCGCACCCCCCCCTGCGCGGAGGCCGTCATCGAGGCCGGGATCCGGCGGGTCTTCGTGGGGACGAGGGACCCCAACCCTCTCGTCGCGGGCGGGGGGATCCGGCGACTCCAGGAGGCGGGGCTGGAGGTGGTCACGGCGCCGGACCCCGCGCCCTTCGATGAACTCAACCGGAAATTCAACAAGTACATCACCACGGGGACGCCGTGGGTGACCCTCAAGGCCGGGCTGTCCCTGGACGGGCGGATCGCGACCGCGTCGGGACGGTCCCGCTGGGTGACCGGGGCGGCTGCGCGCCGGTGGGGGCATCACCTCCGCTTCACCCACGACGCCATCCTCGTGGGGAGGGGCACCGTGCGCACCGACGACCCGATGCTGACCTGCCGGCACCGCCGCGAGAAGGAAACACCCTTTTTGCGGGTGGTCCTCGACTCGCGGGCGCGGATCCCCGCGGGGTCGCAGTTGGTCCGCAGCGCCCGGGAGCACCCCCTCCTCGTGTTCGTGACGACGGACGCGCCCCCCGGCCGTGTCCGTGCCCTCGAGAAGGAGGGGGTGGACGTGCACGTCCTGCCCGTGAAGATCCGCTGCGAGGAGCGCCCGCCCGCCCGGGGGGTGTTTTTGGACCTTCACCCCAAGAACCCCCGGGTGGACCCGGCGGCGGTCCTCAAGGAGCTGGGGCGGCGCGGGGTCGCCTCGGTGCTCGTGGAAGGCGGCGGGATCGTCCACGCCCAGTTCCTCGCGCCGGGGCTGGCCGACGAGTTCCACTTCTTTTTCGCGCCCCTTTTCCTGGGTTCGGAAGGGCCCCCCGTCCTCGGGGAACTGGGGGTTTTCGACCTGCAGCAGGCCCCGCGGGCCCGGATCCGGCGGGTTCGGGCGCTCGGTCCGGATCTGCAGGTGACGGGGTATTTCCGGACGGGAGCGCGAACATGAGGCGGGCTCCCCGCGGCGAGCGGCTCCACATCGGGATCCTCGGGCGCCGGAACGCCGGGAAGTCGTCGGTGCTCAACGCGCTGGTCCGGCAGTCGGTGTCCATCGTGTCGGAGCGGGCGGGGACCACCACCGACCCCGTGGAGAAGCCCATGGAGCTGCTCCCCCTCGGGCCGGTCCTCTTCATCGACACCGCGGGGCTCGACGATACCGGTGCGCTGGGCCGGCTGCGGGTCGAGCGTTCCCGCCGCGTCTTGGACCGGACCGACCTGGCGGTCCTGGTGGCCGACGGGGACCGGTGGGACGCCTTCGAGACGGGCCTCCTGGACCGGCTGGGGGAACTGGGCATCCCGGTGGTGGTGGCTTTCAACAAGGCAGACCGCATCGAACCGTCGCCGGCGGCGACGGCGGACGTCGCGGCACGGAAAGCGCCGGGGGTCCGCGTCTCGGCCCTCACCGGCGCCGGGATGGACGACCTGGCCGAGGCGTTGATCCGCTTGGCCCCGGACGACTTCGTCAACGCCCCGCCCCTCCTCGGCGACCTGGTCCGGGCCGGCGACCTGGTGGTCCTGGTGACGCCCATCGACAAGGAGGCGCCCCGGGGCCGGCTGATCCTCCCCCAGGTCCAGGTCCTCCGGGACCTCCTCGACCACGGGGCCTTGGCCGTGGTGGCCCGGGAGAAGGAACTGGCGGGCGCCCTGGGGCGGCTGACCGCGTCGCCCGCCCTGGTGGTGACGGACTCCCAGGCGTTCCGGGAGGTGGCGGAGGCCGTGCCGGCGGAGGTGCCCCTGACGTCGTTCTCCATTCTCTTCGCGCGCTACCGGGGCGACCTGGCGGAGTACACCCGGGGCGCCGTGGCCATCGGGAGGCTCAAGCCGGGGGACCGGGTCCTGGTGGCCGAGGCGTGCACCCACCACCCCATCGGCGACGACATCGGCCGGGTGAAGATCCCGAAGTGGCTGGGGCAGGCCGTGGGGGGAGACCTGGATTTCACCCACGTGCAGGGGCACGATTTCCCGGCGGACCTGGCGCCCTACCGGCTGGCCGTCCAGTGCGGCGCCTGCATGCAGAACCGCCGGGAGGTCCTCTCCCGCATCGCCCGCTGCCGGGCCGCCGGGCTGCCCGTCACCAACTACGGCATGGCCATCGCCTGGTCCCTCGGCATCTTCGAGCGGGCCCTCGGCCCCTTCCCCGTTGCCCTCCGCGTGTTCAGAGGCGAGCACCCTCATCCCGTCGCCTGAAGGGACCAGGCTTGAGTCGGGCCCCGCCGGCCAGGACGCTCCGCTGCCCCCCGGACCCGGAGACTCCCGGAACAGAGACAGAACTCCTCTTTACCAAACAGGGGATGTCGGTATATAATTCCGCCGTGTCGACATTCCGGGTCCATCCGGGTGAAGCCGGTCTCGATCCACGGGAATCGGGGAGGGGTATGCGGTTCGGAAACAAGAGACATCGATCTGTCTTCGGACGTCGATCAGCCTTCATCTTCTTCACGAAACATCCTCTTCGCCTCGATGGGTTCTCGCTGAAAGCCGCGGAGCCCTCGCCGTGGGGTGCGGGATGGCCGCTTGCCTCTGCGGACTGTCACGGTTCACGAAAAGCAGGGGGGCGACCGCCGTGTCACCCGGCCGGCCCTGGGCCATCAAGCCATAAATAAAGGAGAAGTTATGAGTTCAAACTCGAGAATGATGCGGACGGTCTGCGGACTGGTTCTCCTCATCGCCGCGGCCGTCTCCGGCTACAACCTCTACCTGATGTACTCCATCACCGACGAAGAGGCCAAATCCATCGGGAAGATCGTTTTTGAGGCCTACAACCGGACGAAGAGTCCCAACGACCCGGAAATCCCCGAAGGGGCAGAGAAGACCCCCCAGGGCATCACCCTGGTGAAGGAAACCGTTCAGAGTAAGCCCCTGCTTCGTCTCGCCGGCCTGCTGATCCTGATCTGGGGGGGGTGGAACCTCCTCGAGCATACGGGGAAAAAGGTGGCCGTAGTCCTTTCCTTCCTCATCATGCTGTTGTCGGTGGCCTTTATGTTCATGACTGACGAGACTTACACTGCCGTCCTGAACTCCCCGGCTCTCTCCCGGCTCGCCTTCGGCGACACCCTCTGGAGTATCACAGTGTTCCCCGGTCTGCTGGCGAGCGTGTACGGCTGGTACCTCTCGCTGGACCGCAACTTCTAGGGCTTCGACGGGGCGAATGGCCGGCATGGGGTTGCCGGTCACGCCCCGTTCCGTGCAGGCCTTCGTGGAATCCTGCTTTCCCCCGCGCTGATAGCATAGTATAATCGCTTCGTCGACATGCCAGCAGGGGAGGCGGCAGGCCCCCCGGAGGAGAGACAAGAAGATGCCCCGCTTGGATATCTACCTGAAAGGCGAGATGCTGGTGCAGGTCCGCTTGACGGACAAGGCCATCCGGCTCGGGCGCGACGAGGACTGCAGCGTCGCCCTCAACCAGCCCGAGGTGTCGCGTTTGCACGCGGAGATCCGCCCCGTGGAGAACGGTTTCGAGATCGCCAACTTCGGGCGGAACGGCACCCGGGTCAATGCCACCATGGTGGACCAGCCTCACCGGTTGACATTCGGCGACCGGATCTACATCGCCGAGTACGCCATCATCTTCCAGAGCGACGACGCCCAGCCGACCGTGGAGAAGGGCCAGACCCACGAGTCCACCCTGGAAGTCCACGCCTACCGGCCGGGGGAACCCCGGTAAAATCCTCTCTTCAGAGAGTGTTCTTCTCGAAAATTTCGTGAGCGAGGTAGGAACTGCGCACCAGCGGGCCGGAGAAGACCGCCTCGAAGCCCATCCCGAGCCCCTCCGCCTCGAAGCCCGCGAACTCGTCCGGCGTGACGTAGCGCTCCACGGGGAGATTCCACCGCGTCGGACGGAGGTACTGGCCGAGGGTGAGGATCCGGCCACCGGCCTCCCGGATGTCCCGCATCGTGTCAAGGGTCTCCTCGCGGGTCTCGCCGAGACCCACCATGAGCCCGCTCTTGACGAAGCGGACGCCCGGGGCCGCCGCGGCCCGCCGAAGCAGGTCCAGGGAGCGCCGGTAGTCGGCCCCCGGGCGGACCGACGGGTAGAGGCGGGGCACGGTTTCCACGTTGTGGTTGAAGACGTCGGGCCGCTCGGCCAGGACCCGGTCCGCGGCGCCGGTGTTCCCGGCGAAGTCGGGGACCAGGACCTCCACCCGCGTGCCGGGGCAGCGCTCCCGCACCGCCCGGATCACGGCGGCGAACTGCGCGGCGCCGCCGTCGGGCAGGTCGTCCCGCGTGACGGAGGTGACCACGACGAAGCGGAGCCCCAGGTCGCGGGCGGCCTCGGCGACGGCCCCGGGCTCGCCGGGGTCGGGCGGCGGGACGGGGCGGCCCTTCTCCACGGCGCAGAAGCCGCAGCGACGCGTGCACGAATCCCCCAGGATCATGAAGGTGGCGGTCCGGCGGCCGAAGCACTCGCCGCGATTGGGGCAGCGGGCCTCCTCGCAGACGGTGTGGACGCCGTGGCGCCGCAGGGCGCTCCGGGTCGGGTGGACGGCCGGGTCCACCAGGCGGGCGCCCCGGAGCCAGGGCGGGAGGCGTTTGGGCGGCGGGGCCGGGTTCATGCGGTGCCGGGAGGGATCACGGGTTGGGCTTGCCGATGATGGCCCCGGGGAAATCCTTCCGGGCCCGGTCGCGGAGCAGGAGGGCCCCCGCGGAGTCGTTCGCCCGGCCCACGATGATGCGGAAGGGGTAAGCCTTGTTGCCCGAGGGGACGAAAGCGGCGCCGGGGTAACGGTCTTTCAGCCCGGCGACTTCCTTTCGGGCCTCCGCCTCGGTCTTCACGGCTTTCACCTGGACGTAGAACCCGCCGCGCGGTTCCGGCTTCGGCGGTTCCTTCACCGTGGGCGGCGGGGGTGTTTTGGCCGAGGCCGGGGGCGGGGTGGCCGAGGCCGGGGGCGGGGTGGCCGGGATGGAGGCGGATGCCGTGCTCTCCGGCGGCGTGGGAGAATGGGCGGGCGGGGTCGCCGGCGTGCCGGTTTCGCCCGGGCTGACGGGGCCGCCGGCCGGCTCGGTCTCCATGACCCGCTGTTCCGTCCGGGGCTCGTCTTTCGGGCGGGCCTCGGCCGTTCGCTCGATGAAGTTCCGACCCACCATCAGGCCGATGGTGAACACGATCATCAGGACCACGATGAAGAAAACGAAGAGGAGGACCAGGTCCCGGGTGTTGAGGATGACGGTCTTTTCCTTGCCCCTGGCGGGGGTGCCGCCCCTGGGGCGCTCCCTTTCCGGCTCTCGAATCGGCATGCTCACCTCGGAGGGTCGAATCTGCGGGGGCGGCTCGTCACCCCCGATGATCAATTAACACGAAATGCCTTTCCGATCAACCCAAAAGAGCAGGCGGGGCGGCCGTCGCCGGGTGAGGCGGCCGCCCGGGGGGTGCTCAGGGTTTCTCCTTGTCGGCCTTCGGCAGGAGGTGGGAGAGGAGTTCGATGGGGAGAGGGAAGACCACGGTGGTGTTCTTCTCCACGCCGATCTCCGTCAGGGTCTGAAGGTAGCGGAGCAGGACGGCGATCTTCTGGCCCTCCAGGACCTTCGCGGCCTCGGCCAGGCTCTGGGACGCCTGCAGTTCGCCGTCGGCGTGGATGATCTTGGCGCGCTTTTCCCGTTCGGCCTCGGCCTGCTTGGCCATGGCGCGCTGCATCTCCTGCGGGAGGTCCACCGACTTCACCTCCACCTTGGAGACCTTGATGCCCCAGGGGTCGGTGTCCCGGTCCAGGATCTCCTGCAGGCGCTGGTTCAACTTTTCGCGGCAGCTGAGCAGGTCGTCCAGTTCGTACTCGCCCAGCACCGACCGCAGGTGGGTCTGGGACAGTTGGGAGGTGGCGTAGAGGTAGTTCTCCACCTCGATCACCGCCCGGACGGCGTCCATCACCCGGTAGTAGACCACGGCGTTGACCTTGACGGAGATGTTGTCCTTGGTGATGACGTCCTGGGGCGGGACGTCCAGCGTGACGGTGCGAAGGTCGACGCGGATCGACTTGTCGATGGGGGCGAAGACCATCGTCAGGCCGGGCCCCTTGGCGCCGGGGAGCACCTTGCCCAGGCGGAAGATGACCAGGCGCTCGTACTCGCGGACCACCTTGATCCAGTTGAGGAAAAAGATGATGACGACGAAAAGGACGATGTAGGGAAACACGGTCCCGAACTCCGGGCCCCGCTCCAGGATCGCAAACGGGTTCTGCAGCATAGTTCCATCCTCCTTCATTGCTCTTTCTTCCCATCACAGTATCGGTATCGGTATCGGAATCGGTATCGGAATCGGTATCGGTATCGGAATCGGTATCGGTATCGCTAACGGTATCGGTATCGCTATCGGTATCGCTATCGCTCCCGCTCCCGTTCCCGCCTCCCCGTATCGCCCCCGTCACCGGAGCCGGCCGCTCAGCCGTGTCGGCTTACGCCGCCCCCACCCGGACAGGCTGCGTGTTCTCGAGCACAGCGTACCTTGCACGGGTTGCCGGTCCGTTCCTCCGGCGGGTCGAACCGCGCCGCTCCGGCCGCCTGCGCGGCGCGGGGAAAGCGGCGCTCCGGCAGCCTTCGCGCCGCACTCCGCAGTCGGGAGAACCGCCGCTCCGGCAGCCTTCGCGCCGCACTCCGCAGCCTACAGCCTTCATCCTCACTTCGCTTCCCGCACGACGAGCCGCATGCCCTCCGTGCGGATCACCTCCACCGTCGCCCCGGCGGGGACCGTCTCGCCGGATTCGGAGAGGGCGTCCCAGACTTCCCCGTGCACGTAGATCTTTCCCCGGGGAGCCAGTTCGACGCGGACCTCGCCCCGTTTCCCCGCCATGCCGTCGGCCCCCGTGAGGGCCGGGCGCTTCATGGCCCGGATGACGAGGCGGGTCAGGAACAGGAGCACGACCCCCACGGGGAGGGCCACGCCCCAGATGATCTCGGGGTCGACCCCCGTCCCTCCGCCGGAGGTGTCGACGAGCATGGTCATGCCCAGGACGAGGGAGACGATCCCGCCGATGCCGATGACGCCGAAGCCCTGGACCTTGATCTCCGCGATGAAGAGGCCGAGGGCCAGGACGACCAGGAGGACGCCCGTGGTGCTGACGGGAAGGACCGAGAACCCCATGAGCGCCAGGACCAGGCAGATCCCGCCGATCACGCCGGGGGCGACGAAGCCCGGGTGCGAGAACTCGAAGAACAGCCCGAGGATTCCCACCAGGGCCAGCACCACGGCGAGGTTCGGGTCCGACAGGAACGCCAGGAGCTTCCACCGGAGCGAGGGCTCGACCGGCCTGACCGGGCGCCCCGTGAGGTCGAGGGTGACCTTCGTGCCGTTGAACAGGGTGACCTCCCGGCCGTGGAGCCAGTGAACGAGGTCGGCCTCCCGGGTGCACATGACGTCGATGAGGCGGGCCCGGACGGCTTCCTCCGCCGTGTAGGAGGCGTTGGAGCGCACGGCCTCGAGGGCCGCCCCGACGTTCCGGCCGCGTCGGGACACGATCCCCTTCAGGTAGGCGGTGATGTCGTTCTTGACCTTCTCCAGGAGCGTTCCCGTCTGCTTGTCCTCGGGGACGGGGAGGATGCCGCCGAAGCTGAGGAGCGGGTGCGCGGCCCCCGTGTTGGTGCCGGGGGCCATGGCGGCGACGTCCGCGGCCTGGAGGATGAAGAACCCCGCCGAGGCGGCGTGCGATCCCGCCGGCGACACGTAAACCGCCACGGGGACCCGGGTGTTGAGGACCTCGGCGATGATGTCCTTCATGGAAGAACCGAACCCCCCGGGCGTGTCCAGGACCAGGAGGACCAGGGGGGTCCCGCCGGTCTGGGCCTCCCGGATGGCGCCCGCCACGAACTGGGCCATGACGGGGTCCACCGATCCCCGGAGTTCCACCCGGACGATGGGGGCGGCCGCCCGGGTCCCTGCGA
Organism: Acidobacteriota bacterium; assembly: GCA_018001935.1. NCBI lineage: Bacteria > Pseudomonadati > Acidobacteriota > Acidobacteriota bacterium. Next base: position 67,741 of record JAGNHB010000016.1, on the reverse strand, counting down.
GGCAGGTCATCCCGACGAGAGCGAGGGTGAAAAAACGGAAAATCTTCATGGTTTTGCCACTTCCCGGTTGATGAAACCATTATAGCCGCGGGGCCGAAGGGGGGCAACCGAAAACGGCGCCGATGCGCTTCAGTTTTCGGCGGCGTTGTGATATTCTCGATGCAATACGGATGATGGTCTCGAAGAACGTCGGAACACCATCGGAACCGGGTCCGTAAACCCTTTGTTTGCGCCATCGGCGGGGCACCGCAGGGGATGTTGCCGGGGAGCCGCGGATGGGTTACGGGAGGGCTATGAAACCGAAGACGGGAATGGACGTGACGCCGACGGAGACGGGAGCGGCAGGGCCCGAACCCGGGGTCGGGCCGGCGGCCGCCGGGGACGACGACACGGCCCTGCTGGTCCTGGAGACGGTCCCCGACGCGGTCCTCGTCGCGGACAGGGAGTTCCGGATCTGCCGGACCAACCGTCGTTTCGACCGTTTCTTCGACCCCGCGGGGAACGGCGTCCTGGGCCTGGACGTGGAGACCTTCTTCAGCGGGATCCGCCGCCGGTTCGAAAACGAGCACGACCTGCTCCGGATGATCGGCCAGGCCCGAAAGGGGTCCCTGGAGGACTTCCGCGTGGACGTCTCGCTCTGCAACGCGGAACGCACGCGCTTCGAGGTCCACTCCCTGCCGATCCTGCACGAGGGGCGGTCGACGGGACGGCTGTTCCTCTTCCAGGAGATCACGGACCAGCACCGCGAGATCTCCCTCCTCGCCGAGAAGAACCGGGAACTCGAGTCGTTCGTCTACACCATCTCCCACGACCTGAAGAACCCCATCTCCGTCATCCTGGGGGTGTCCGACCTCATCGAGCAGCAGTTCGGGACCGCCTTCGACCGGGAGGGCAAGGACTACCTGAAGATGGTCAAGGAGGAGGCCGAGAGGATGCTGAGGTTGATCGACGACATCCTCCAGGTCTCCCGCACGAACCGGGGGATGGTCGAGAAGGAGGAGGTGGACACCCTGACGATCCTCAACGACATCGTCTCCGAGTTCCAGCACATCTACCGCGACATCCCGGCCATCTTCATCATCCAGGAGTCCCTTCCCACGGTCATGGCCCACCCCACCATGCTGGCCCAGGTCTTCAAGAACCTGCTGACCAATTCCATCAAGTACTTCGACCCCGCCAAGCCCCGGCCGATCATCGAGGTCGGGTATTACCGGAAGCGCAACTTCCACCACTTCTACGTGCGTGACAACGGGGTCGGGATGTCCCCCGAGGAGACCTCCCAGGTCTTCGACATGTTCTACCGGGTGGCCGGGAGCCAGGTGGAGGGGTCGGGCCTGGGCACCTACATCGTCAAGAAGATGGTGGAGGCCCACGGCGGCAGGGCCTGGGTGGAGTCCGCGAAAGGGCAGGGAACCACCTTCACCTTCACCCTTCCCGGCAACACGGACACGGACTTCCTGGAGGAGACGCTCCCGCCGATCCAGTTGAGTGAAGGCCCAACGGTCGGGTGACCCCTGAAGGGAACCACGTTACACGGAAAACACGAACGATAATGGGCCACGAACCACGCGAACCACACGAACAAAGAATTCAGAAACCAGTATTTAAATGAGGAAGGGAGGATGAGGGAGCCGTCAGGAGATTGACGTCGGGAAACAGGAGACAGCGCCCCCCGGCCGCATCCCGGGCGAGCCATTTTCCTTTGGGTCTTTGCGCCTTGGCGAGAGACGATCCGAATCCTGATCTCGCCAGGGCGCAAAGCCCGCAACGGAAGACGACATTGGCCGCAAATCATGCTCCATGCCGATGTTTCGAGCGATCGCTCCCGATTTTTTCGGCTTCATTGACGTTTACGGCGCCTATCCGGGCTGGATCGTGCCGATGCCGTCCGCCAATTCGGAAGGAGGTTCCGCGGCGGGGCGGCCGCACCCGTCGGCGCCCACCCGGATGAGCCAGTCGTTGAGGAAGATGAAAATCCCCGGGACCATCATCAGCAGGTCCCGGAAGATGGCGGCCCAGCCCACCGGGGACTCGCCCCCGAAGCACCCGCAGTCGATCTCCAGTCCCCGGATCATGGTGACGGCGAACATGCCGGTGAACATGGCCAGCAGTCCCATGGTGACGAGGAGGGCCCCCTTTCGCCACACCCCGAGGAGAAGGCCCAGCCCCGCCAGCAGTTCCACCCACGGGAGCGTCACGGCGGTCAGGTTGATCAGGAAGGTGGTGGGCAGGATCTGGTAAGCGGCGATGGACCGGGCGAAGAGCAGGGGGTCGGCGATCTTGTCGGCGGCGTAGAGGATGAAGATGGCCGCCAGGATCACGCGGCAGAGGAAGACGAAGAGGCCCCAGGCGAGCGACGCCCCGTACTCGCGCGGGGGGTGGCCGTCGAAGATGACCCGTTTCGCCAGGGAGTTCAGGAATGTCTTCATGGGGGGCCTCCCGCGTCACTCGATGGGGTAGGTGGAGGGGTCTTTCTGACAGGCGGCGAACCACTCGTCCCACCCCCCCTTGTAGACCTTCACGTTGGTGAAGCCGTTCTCCGCCAGCTTCCGGGCCACCCGGTAGGAAATGGCGCAGTCCTCGCCGCCGCAGTAGACCACCACCGGCTGGGTGGGCGGGGCCTGGGCGGAGGAGCGGAAGAAGCGGAGATTCTCGTCGAAAGCGGTTTCGGGGATGTTGAACGCGTCCCGGATGTGCCCGTTCGCGAACTGGTCGGGGGGGCGCGCGTCGATGAAGGCGGCCCAGTTCCGGTGCAGGTCGAGCGCCTGGGACAGGCTGAGGGCCTCGATGTGCAGTTTCTCCGCCTCCGCCTGCTGGCGGGCGACATACTCCTTCTTGAGGCGCTCGGTGTCCGCCACGGGGTCGTAGGACATCAGGTCGATCCCCGAAGGGCTCGCCTCCGCCGGGGCGGCCGCTGCCAGCTGCGGGGGCGGGGGGAGTGGGACGGGTGTCCCGCTCACGGTCGCCGCGGGCGGGAGGGCCGGGGCCGGCTGAACCGGGGGCGCCGCGGGCGGCGGGGCAAAACGGGGCCGGACCTGGTTGAAGGCCAGGCCCGCGACGATCCCGAGGATCACGATTCCGACTGCCTGCTTGATGTAACTCATGGGCGACTCCGAACCGCCTTTTGTACCATAATAGGATGCAGGGCGACAAGAAATAGTTGGGAGACTCGGGCGAAGATTAAGTGTTGACCTGTACCCCGTTTCTGGTGCATCATGACACGGTCCGCAAACTGAACTCCGGAGGGATTGATGGAAGCAAGCACCGAGAAACTGGAAAACGGGTGGGTCGTCGTCACGATTTCCGGACGGGTTGACGCCCACACTTCCCCGGAACTCGACACCTATTGCCACGCCCGGCTGGACGAGGGCGTCACCTCCCTCGCCCTGGACATCTCCGGGGTGCAGTACATGAGCAGCGCCGGCCTGCGGGTCCTCCTCTCCGTCCTGAAGGAGATGGGGAAACGCAACGGCAAGCTCGTGCTCCTCAAGCCCCAGGACAATGTCCGGGAGATCCTGGAAATCTCGGGTTTCTCCAAGATCTTCACCATTTCCGACAAGCTCTGAGCCCCGGAACACGGAATCGGTGAACCGGGCCCCGTGAGACGGGGCGCCCCGCCCCGCCTTCCCCCATACCATGGAGGATCGTATGCGAAGACTGTTCATCGGCCTGGCCCTGCTGTTTTTTGCCGGCCTGGCCGCCGCCTTCCCCCGTTGCTCGACCGCTTCGCGGGTGGTGCTCTTCGAGGAGTTCACCACCGCGGTGGGTTGACCCTACTGCCCTTCGGCCGCGTGCGGCCTGCACAGCATCGACAGCAACTACGGCAGCGACACCGTCATCCTGGCCTACCACTCGGGCGACCCTTTCGCGACCAGCGCCTACTCGACGCGGTACTCCTACTACGCGGTCTCCGGGACCCCCACCGTCCTCGTGGACGGGAAGGTCAAGGTGGTCGGCGGCGGGACGTGCAGCTCCACCTACAACAACTACGCCAGCGGCTTCAACCAGCGGCGCGTGATCGCCGCGCCCGTGACCCTCGCCCTGGCCTTCCCGAACGCGTCAACCGCGGGCGTCACCGTCACCAACACGTCGGCGTCCGCCGTCCAGGGCAAGCTCTTCGTCGCCGTGGTGGAGAGGCACATCCCCTACACCTGGTACGACCAGTCCGAGGTGGATTTCGTCGTCCGCTCGCTGCTCCCCTCCGCGACCGGACAGGACGTCTCCATCCCCGCCGGGCAGTCCGTCACCCACAACCAGCTGTTCACCCTCGGGGCCGGCTGGAGTCGCCCCAACGTCCAGATCGTGGCCTTCGTGCAGGCCTCCGACAAGGAGGTCCTCCAGGCCGTCCGCTCGCCGCTTCCCGACCCGGGGTCCATCCTGCTCACGTCGCCGGAAGCGGGCGACCTGTTCATCGTGGGCTCGGTGATGAACGTGGCCTGGAGTTCCCAGGGTTTCACCGGCAACGTGGACGTCTACCTGTCCACCAAGGAGAACACCTGGGTGCCTCTCGCCCACAACATCGCCAATTCGGGGACCTTCGACTGGCTGGTCACCGACCTTCCCACCACCCGGGGGAGGGTCAAGGTGAGCGCCACCGACGGCGGGTACCCTTTCGCCCAGAGCCCGGAGACCTTCTCCATCATCCGCAACGGCGACATCGACGGGGACGGGCAGGTGCTCGCGGACGACCTGGTGCTCCTGTCCGCCTGGCTGGCGGGCGACGCGGAGGCGTTCCCGATGATCGACATCGACGGGGACAAGGCGGTCACGGCCGTTGACCTGGTCCTCCTGGCCCAGCAAGTGATCATGTGACGACCGGAGGGGGGCGCCCCCCTCCTAACCCGGATAAACCGGAAAAAGAACCACGAAATACACGGAAGGCACGAGCGGGAAAAGAAAACCGTTCATCCTGCGGGTCGATTTGTCGTGATCCCTGACGGCCTTTTCGGGTGCCGCTTTTCGTTCCGGGATGTTCGGCCCGGGACGGACCCGCCTTCCCCGCACCCTTTCAGGGTGCGTTCCTCCCCTCGCCGCCCCGGGGACCCGGTGACGCATTGCAAGGACAAACCCGCCCCGAAGGCGGCGGGAGCCCACCGAGGTCCCCCGGTCTTGTGCATTTTGCCCAAAATACCACGTTGAAGGGACGCTTTTTCCGGGGCGTCGCCCGGCAACAGTGGCCTCGGAAGGCAACCGGAATCGACAAGATGCTGGCAAGAACGCAGCCGCTACAGTGCCTGCAGCCTTCTCCATCCTCCCCGTCACCACTCGATCCCCGGGTAGCTGCCGAGGCGGCCCGTGGAGGCGGACAGGAAGAAGAGGTCTCCCGCGACGGGTTGGGAGGATTCCACGTTCAGCCAGGCGATGGAGGCGTAGACCGCGGGGAAGAGCACGGCCAGGTTCGCGTCGGAGGTGTGCCCCGCCGCGAGGGCGCCCGTGGATTCGCCCAGCAGGGCGCCCCCTTCCGCGTAAGCCTTGATGGAGACACCGGCGGCGGACGCGGACGGGTTGAACAGGCGGAGGCGGCTCGCCCAGCCCGTCTCCGTCCGGACCAGGGGGAAACAGAACCGGTAGCTCCCCGACGACACCACGGGGAGGCCGTCGAAGGCGAAGGCCCCGGACCGGGTGAAGAAGAGTTCGAAGCCGAGGAACGGCTGGTCCGCCTGGAGCCGCATCCGGGCCGCCGAGGGGTAGGGGGTCCCCGACTCGCTGAAGAGGGTCCAGATCTCGCGGGTGACCTGCTGGTAGGGGATGACGTAGTAGGAGGTCCCGACGAGCTTGCTCCCGGCGCTGTCGTAGAGGTCCGCTTCGAACATGGCGCCGTCGGCGCCCCGGTTGCAGAAGGTGACGCCGGTGTAGAAGAGGTCGTTGGCGGGGATTTCAAGGTAGTGGGCGGTGTAGGTCGCCCCGGGGGTGCTCTCCCCCGTCGCCGGCACGGGGGCCTTCACCGGGGCGGCTGCCGCGGGGAGGCCCGCCAGGCCCGGGTTGGACAGGTTTCCGAACAACTCGAACCCGACGAGGTCCTGGTCCGACTGCACGCGGACCAGGCGGATGGCGGACGGGTTTCCGACGGTGGGAAAGACCTGGTCGATGAGGCGGACGTACTTTCCCGCCGCGGGGAGGTTGACCGGGGTCGTGGCCAGGAGGTAGCCGTCCTCGGCGTGGGCCGTGAGCGACACCGCGGCCGGGACGGGGCCGGTGTTGACCAGGGTCAGGCCGGTGTACCAGTCGGCGACGACCACCACGTAGGGGAAAATCAGCGACGCGGCGGCGGGGGCCATGGGCATGACCACCTCGGTGGCGTCGTCCTTCGTCCCGAATTCCAGGACGCCCTGGAGCGGCTGCTGGCTGGTGATCTTCAGCCAGAGGTCGCGGGAGAGGGCCTCGGGGGAGAGGATCGTGGATATCCCCTGCCGGAGCGCGCCGCCGGCGGGGATGCCCCCCATCACCACCGACTGGACGAGGACGCCGTCGCTGCCGAAGGCGTCGATCCGGAGCGAGGCCGGCGTGAGGCCGAGGTTGACCACGGAGAGGCGGGTCCACCACATGTCGCTCTCGGCCACGTGGGCGGCGAAGACGGTGTAGACGGGACCCTCCGTCACGGTGATCACGGCGGAATTGCTGTCGGTGCTCCCGCAGTCGTCGGTCACCCGCACCCAGTACCGGGTGTCCTGCGTCAGGGGCGGCGAGGTGAAGCCCGACGAATCCGTCCCGACCGGGGTGGAGGTGTCCGGGCTCGTCCCCTGGTACCACTGGTAGGACAGGCTCCCGATCCCGGAGGCGACCACGGCGAGGTAAACCGGCTGCCCCGCCTGGACGGACTGGGACTGGGGCTGTACGGTGACGGCGGGCCCGTTCCGGACCGTGATGACGGCGGTGGGGGTGTCCACCGTCCCGCAGGCGTTGGTCACCCGCACCCAGAAGTTGGTGGTGGCGCTCAGGGTCGGGGTGATGTACGCCGAAGCGTCGGTCCCGACCGGGACGGAGGTGTCCCCGCTGGTCCCCTGGTACCATTGGTACGCGAGGGGTGCGGTGCCGGAGGCGGACACCGTGAGCGACGCCGCGAACCCGTTACAGATCACCATGGATTCCGGCGGGGTGTCGATGGAGGGGGCCTCGCACCCCCCGCTCACCGTGATGACGGCCGTGTTGCTGTTGGCCGTCCCGCAGGCGTTGGTCACCCGCACCCAGTAGCTGGTGGTGCCGGTCAGCGCCGGGGTGGTGTAGGAGGGTTGGTTGGACCCGACGGGGGAACTCGTGTTGCCGCTGGCGCCCTGGTACCACTGGTAGCCGAGGGGGGCCGACCCGGTGGCGCTGACGAAGAGGGTGGCCGTCTGGCCGCTGGCGATGGTCTGGCCGGCGGGGTGGGAGGTGATCCCGGGCGCCGTCAGGACGGTGAGGGCGGCCGCGTTGCTGTCGGCGGTCCCGCAGGCGTTGGTGACCCGCACCCAGTAGCTGGTGGAGGACAGCAGCGCCGGGGTGCCGAACGTGTTCGAGTTGGTCCCGACGGGGATGGCGGTGTTGCCGCTGGCGCCCTGGTACCAGGCGTAGGTGAAGGGCGTCGATCCGGTTGCGGTGACGGTGAGCGTGGTGGACTGCCCGCTGCACAGGGAGGCCCCCGCCGGGTGGGACGCGATGGCGGGCGGAGTGCACCCGGACTGCACGGTGACGGTGGCGGCGCTGCTGTTGGTGGAGCCGCAGCCGTCCGTCACCCTGACCCAGTACGAGGTCGTGGCGCTGAGCGGGGGCGTGGTGTAGCTCGCGGCGTTGGTCCCCACGGGGGTCGAGGTGTCGCCGCTGGTCCCCTGGTACCACTGGTAGGACAGGGCCCCCGCCCCGGAGGCCGTGACGCTCAGGGCGGCCGTCTGGCCGCTCTGGATGGTCTGGTTCTGCGGGTGGGTCGTGATGCCCGGCCCCGCGGTGTTGGAGACGGTGACGGTCCAGCCGGTGGCGGAGGAACTGTTCACGGTGACGGTGACGCAGTTGGCGGTGTCGGTGAAGGAGCTGCCCACGGCGATCATGGCGCCCGTGTCGCCGTTGGCGCCCTGGACGTACGCCTCGATGTCCCGGGTGGTGTCCACCTCGTGAACGATGACCGACTCGCCAGGGAGCTGCGTGTCGTATCCGACCCGCTTGCGGGCTTCCACGGTGTAGTAGCGGGTGGCGGAACCGCCGACGGGGACCTTGATCAGCCTCGGGTTGGATCCCGAGGGCTGGGCGAGGCGCTCGAGGGTCACGGTCTGACGGCTGCCGGTGTTCACGGTGACGATCTGCCCCGGGGTGACCCAGCCGAGCATGTCCTTGTGGTGGGCGATGGTGTGCTGCCCGAAGCAGCCGAAGGTCGGGTCCGTGGGGTTGCACTGCCAGGAGTCGCTCATCACGTCCCAGGAACTGTCGTAGACGCTGGACGGGTTGAAACAGGAGTGCGGCAGGCCGAAGCCGTGCCCCATCTCGTGCATGAGGATGCAGAGGTTGTTGTAGCCCCAGGGCGGTTCCCAGGTGGTCCGCCAGACCTTGGCGACCCCGTCCAGGGTGGCGTAGCGCGCGCCGCCCCAGGCGTAGCCGTCGAGTTCGTCGTTGAAGAAGAGGTTGATCCCCATGAAAGGGGTGAAGTCGATGTCGGGGTCGGCGGCGGCCGTGGCGTCGGTGAAGAGCGCCGTCAGGTTGGCGGCGGGCGGGCTCCCGGTGACGTAGTGGGACTTGGGGTGGGGCAGGACGTACCACTTCGACGCCGCCAGGCTCCCGTTCATGTTGATGTTTTCATAGGAGAGTTCGCGCCAGTAGTGGTCGAGCCGGGGCGAGGTGCTGCCGAACTGGTCCGCGAAGAAGCCGACTGTCCGGGGCTCCGCGGCGACATCGGAGAACTTGCAGGGGATGGTGACCCACGGCTGAGGCCCCGTGACGGCTTCGGGCTTGTGGGGGCGGGCGGCCCCGCCGGCAGGCTCGATGCGCTCCGCCACGAGGAGGTCCTGCCCGCGGGGGGCGTCGGCGGCGGGGAGGAGGGTCCCGTAAACCCGGACCGGTCTCCGGTTCAACACCCGGAGGCACCCGGGGTCGAACCGGGCCGCGTCCCAGGCGAGTCGGACCGGCCGCCCGCCGGGTGGGGTCACCTCGGCGAGGAACTCGCTTTTCCCCGTGCCGCCGGGGCCCGGGTCACCCCAGGTCAGCGTGAGAACGCCGTCCAGGGTCCCTTCGCCGGCCCCGGCCGCCACGGCGAACACCGCGGCGAGGAACGTCAGCACCGCCAACCCTGCCGCCCTGCGGATCGTCTTTCCCCTCATCGCACACCTCGACTGTGAATTCCGCGACTCGACCCATTATACCACGCGGCCCGCCGACCGCACGGAGAGCCCTTCGATTCGATGATGCGGACGGGGCGGAAGTTGCGAACGAACGGGTTGACAAACCCGCCCCCTCCGGCCACAATGGACCCTCTCGCGCCACCGGACGGCGTACCCTTTCGGAGACAATTTTCCCATGCCCGACACCCCCCCAGCCCCCCGCGCCGACGCGGCGCCCCCCCGGACGGGCGAACCCGGCCCGCCGACGGGGGCGGGGGCCCCCCTGCCGCCCGCCGGGGACCGGCGGGTGGTCTGCTCCCTCCGCCGGGGCGTGCTGGGCCTTTCGCCCGTGCCGCGGCCCGGTTCCCGCGTGACGCTCGTCCTGGAGGTGGACGGCGCCCCCCTCGGGGAGACCCCCCTGCGCGTCCCGCCGGGCGACTTCCTCCACCGCCGGGCGTTTCGCGATTTCCTCCTGGACCGCTTCGGCTTCGACCTCACCCGCCGGTTCCTCGCCGTCGCCCCGGGCCTCCCGCTGCGACCCGGGCACGAAGCGGTCACGCTCCCCTTCGGGAAAGATTCCGTCGAGTACTTCGAGTGCACGCTGCCCGGCGGCCCGTACCGTTTCGCGGCCGTCCCGCCGCGGAAGGGCCGCAGTCCGGCCGGGGAAGGGCAGGGGGACGGGGCGCCCGACCCCGCCCTCGCCGCCCTCGAAGCCCTGAGCCACCGGGCCCTGGCCGACCTGGCGGCCGGGGTCCTCTCCGGAAGCCCCGCGCGAGTCCCGCAGGCCGGCGAGCCCGGTCCCGGCCCCTCGGTGTTTCTCGCCTTCGGGTCCGAGCCCCTCCCCCCGGACTTCAGGGTGTCCCTCCCGGAAGGCCCCCCGAGCCCCGACGGCCCCGCGTCTTTCCTTTTCCACTGCGCACGTTCCCACCCCCACGGGGTGTCGGTGACGCGGCAGGGGCGCCGGGTGGTGGTCCGCGCCCGGCGGTTCACGCTGCTGGACCTCGCCCGCGTTCTCATGGACCTGGCCGGGGATGCCGAGTTCGCCCTCTGGACCGGCAAAGCGGCCCGGCGGCCGGCGTGGGCTTCCCCGCGTCCCGCCCCGGGGCCTGGCGACGGTCCCCGGCCCGGGGTGGAGCTGTGCTTCGGTGCGGGCACGGGGCCCGACGCCTCGGCGGGCCCCTGCACGCTCCGGCCCTGGGAGGCGGTGGCCCGGCTGGAACCCGCCCCCCGGGTGGGGGTTTCACGGGGGTTCCTGCTGCGGTGCACCCCGTCGGCTCTTCTCCGGCTGATGCCGACCCGGCTCCGGGATTTCGCCGCCCGGGGCGCCCTCCACGTTTCACTGGCCGACTTCGTGCTCAGCGCCGCCCAGCAGGGGGCCTCGGTGACGGTGGTGGAGGGGGGCGGCGGCCCGGGGCGGGGCGGCGGGCCCTGCCGGGGGATTCCCGCCCGCCGGTGGGCGGGCCTGGCGTCCGTCGGGATGGCGGCGGTCCGACGGGGAAAGCTGGAGCGGAACTTCCGCGCCTTCTGGGGGGCCAGGCTCGCCCGCGGTTTCACGGGGGCGTTCCTCGGGGCCCTTTTCCGGCGGCCGTTGGGCCTGGGCGCCGCCCGCGCGGCGCTGTTGTCCGGGGCCCTCCTGGGGCTTTTCCGCAAACCCCCCGGACGTTTCGACCACCCCCCGGTGCATTTCCCGGAAGCGCCGGTCCGGCGGGTCGAGTTCGACCTCCTCCGCCCGGAGGTCGCCGACACCGGAGACCCGTCGGCCCCGGTGGCCTTCGCCGTCGCCCATCTCGACGGTGAACCGGTCCAGTGCCTGGGCACCGACGTCTACGGGGGGGCGTCCGCCGAATCCCTGGCCCGGCGCCTGCGCCTGGAGACCTTTCTCTGGAAGTCCGGGCACCTCCTCCGCTACCTGGCCTGGACCGCGTGGGAGGCGCGGGTCGGTTCTGCGGCGTCCGACGTTCGCGTGGCCGGCCGGGCGGCGCCGGAGCTGATCCTGGCCACCCGGGACCGCCCCCGGGACCTGGAGCGCCTCGTGGCTTCGCTGCGGAGGTCCACCTGCCCCGTGGACCTGAGGGTGATCGACAGCGCCCCCTCCTCGGAGGACACGCGCCGCTTCTGCGAGCGGGAGGGGATCCGGTACCACCGTTGCCCCCACCCCGGGAAGAGCCGGGCGCTCAACCTCGGCATCCGGGCTTCCGAAGCCGAGTACCTCCTCTTCACCGACGACGACGCCGTGGTGGACGCGAACTGGGCGCGGGCGCTCACGGACGGCTTCCGGGACCCGGCCGTCCGGGCGGTGGTGGGCCTGGTGCTGCCGCTGCGGGTCCAGACCCGGGCCCAGTACCTCTTCGAGCACCACGTCGAACTCTACGGGATGGGCGGGTTGCGGCGGGGGTTCTGGGAACGGGAGTACGGCCCCTTCGACTCCCCCTTCGCGGCCTCGCGGGTGGGCACCGGCGTGAACATGGCGGTGCGGCGGGAGGTCTTCGAGACCCTGGGGCCCCTCGACACGGCCCTGAGCCCCGGGACCCCCACGGGGGCGGGGGAGGAGGTCGACCTCTACTTCCGCATCCTCCGGCGGGGAGGGGCCATCCTCTACACGCCTCGCGCCCGGGTCCTGCACGACCACCGGGACCGAATGGACGCCCTCCGCCGGCAGCTCTTCAACTACGGTCTCAGTTCCGGCGCCTACTCCGCCCGCTGGGCTTTCGTCGAGCGTGCTCCCCGGGCCCTCTGGTACCTGTGGAAGTGGTACCTGCTCGGGCCGCTGCACCGCTGCCTGGGCCCCCGCCCCGGCTACCCGCGGTCCCTGGTCCTGCTCGAAGCCTGGGGCAGCCTGCGGGGGCCCCTGCGTTATTGCTCCTCCCGGCGCCTGCAGCGGCGTTTCGACCGCGAGGAGCGGGAAGGGGGGACGCCGTGAGCCTCCAGGGCGCCCCCCGCGTGAGCGTGATCATCCCGGTTCGCAACGGGGAGCGTTACCTCCGGGAGGCCCTGGAGAGCGCCCTGGGCCAGGACGGCGGCCTGGCGGAGGTGGTGGTGGCCGACGACGGCTCCACCGATGAAACCCCCGCCATCCTGGCCTCCTATGGAAACCGGCTGCGGGGGGTCCGGTTGGAGGGGAAAGGAGTCTCCACCGCCCGCAACGCGGCTCTTGCCATCGCCCGCGGCGACCTCGTCGCCTTCCTGGACGCCGACGACGCCTTCCTCCCGGGAAAACTCGCCGCCCAGGCGGCCATCCTCGACCAGCGGCCCGAGGTCGGGCTGGTGAACAGCGGGTGGCGGCTGGTGGACGCCGAGGGCCGGCCCCTCCGGGACGAGGAGCCCTGGCGGCGGGCCCCCGTCCTGGACCTCGACGCGTGGCTCCTGTGGAAACCCGTTTTCCCGGGCGCCCTGATGGTCCGCAAGTCCTGGGTCGAGCGCGCGGGGGGGTTCGACCCCGCCCTGGCCCACGCCGAGGACGTGGACCTGGTGCTGCGGATGGCGGCCGACGGGTGCCGGTGCGCCTGGCTGGAACAGGTCACGGTCCGCTACCGGATCCACGGGGGCAACGCCGTCCGCGACGGCCGCGCCCAGGCCGGAAGCATGGACCGGGTCCTGGACCGTTTCTACGCCCGGCCCGACCTTCCCCCGTCCACCCGGGAACGGGAGCGGAAGATCCGCTTCTTCACCCTGGTCTGGACCCTCTGGATGCTGCGGTCCACCGGGTGCGCCGATGCGGAGGCCCCGTACGCCCGGCGGGCCGTGGAAGCCCCCGAGCCGCCCCCCGGCGCCACGGGGTTTCTTCCGGGGCTCTGGCGGGTCCTCGAAGTGGAGGAGACCCTGTCCCGCCACTGTTTCGAGAGCGGGGGGACCGAGGCGGACCTCCGGGCGTTCCGCCCGCGTCTCCGCGAGGTTTCGGGGTTGCCCGGCGCCGCCTGGAGAATCGCGGAGCGGCTCCTGGACCTGCGGCTTGAACACCGTCTTCACCACCCGCGGGGCGAGTTCGCAGCCCCCGGGCCCGATGTCCGGGGCGAGCGGGCCCGAAGGGATTTCGTTCGCGCCGCGGGATTTCTCCTGTGGTATGATGGCGGCCTGGATTTCGAGGCGGTCCGGCGGGCCCGCGAGGCGGAAGCCGCCGGCGGCGGGTGCCGGGGCCCGGTTCGCCGGGTCTGTGTCCCCCTTGACGTCCTGCTCCTGGAATCGGGCGCCCTTCGGGAACGGCCCGAACAGGCCGACGCCACCCTGCGGAAGGTCGTCAGGGCCGTCCTCTCGCCCCGAGGGTTGGCGTTGCTGCCGGAACTGGTCCGTGCCGTCCGGGCCTGGCGGCTCTGCCGGAAGGCCAATACTCTCGGAGACCCGTCGCGATGACCCAGCCGAACGAAATCCGCAAGCTTCCCCGACCCAAGCGGGCCAACTTCCGCAAGAAAGTGGGCATCGTCTGGACGAACGCCTCCTGGGTGCTGCGGGAAGCCCGGGCCAGCTCCGCGGGCGCCTTCTACGGCGTCGTCACCTGCCGGGTCGTCAACAGCGCGGTGCCGGCCGGCCTGGCCCTGGTGGGCCGCGGCCTCATCAACGCCGTGGTGGACGGCGTTCGGCACCCCGGCCGCGGCATGGAGGGCGTCCTCCCCTGGATCGTCGCCAGCCTGGCCCTCGTGCTGGTGATGGAACTGGTCGGCCTCGCCGACCGCCTCCTCTACCGCCGGCTGGAGGAGAGCCTCTCCCTGCGGATCGACCTGCTGAAGCTCGAGCACGCCGCCAGCCTGGACGTCTCCCAGGTGGAGGACCCCGAGTTCCAGGACATCGCCGAACGGGCCCGGCAGAACTCCAATCCGCACTTCATCGGCTTCCTCAATCGTCTCCTCACGCTGGGGACCGATATCCTGAAGATCGTCGGCCTCACCGCCATCCTCGTCTACATCGACGCCCTGACCGTGCTGGTGACCCTCCCCATCCTGGTCCCCTTCCTCCTCTTCAAGTGGTCCGTGTCCAAGACCCGGTACTGGAAGGAGTATGCCCGGGCCAACAAGCGGCGCTGGATGCGGTACTTCATGACGAACCTGACCAGCCGCACCGCCGTGGGAGAGGTCCGGATCCTCCGCCTGGCGCCGATCTTCATCCGGCGCTACCGTGAGATGGCGGAGGATTTCATCCGCGAGGACCACCGCCTGCACCGGCGGGACATCTGGGGGACCTTCTACCTGTCCCTGGCGTACACCTTCATTTTCTACCTGTTGTTCTACCGCATCGTGAGCCTGGTCATCGGGCGGGTCCTGACCGTCGGGGACCTGACCATCATCGCGGCGTCCGTGGGCCGCCTGCGCGACCTTCTGGCCAGCCTGGCCACCCAGTTCACGAGCGCCCTGGAGCAGACCCTCTACATCGACAACCTGGCGGTGCTCCTTGCCATCGAGCCGAAAATCCCGAAGTCGGAGGGGAAACGGGTCGAAGGCCCTTGCGGGGAGATCGTCCTCGAAGACGTCTCCTTCCGTTACACCGCCTCGGGCCCGGACGTGCTCTCCCGCGTCTCGCTGCGGATCGCCCCCGGGGAGACCGTGGCCCTGGTGGGGGAGAACGGCGCGGGCAAGACCACGCTGGTCAAGCTCCTGGCCCGGCTCTACGACCCCCGGGAGGGGCGCCTGCTGCTGGGCGGCGTGGACCTCCGGGAACTTTCGCTGGAAGACCACCACCGCCGCCTGGCCTATGTCTTCCAGGAACCCAACCGCTTCGAGGCCACGGCGGAGGAGAACATCGCCTACGGTCAGGGGTGCGAGTCCCTGGGTCCCGGGGAGGCCGAGACGATCGGCCGCGAGGCGGGCATCGACGACTTCGTCCGGGCGCTGCCCCGGGGTTACGCCACGCCCCTCGGGCGCACCTTCGGGACGACGGACCTCTCCGGCGGGCAGTGGCAGCGCCTGGCCATCGCCCGGGCCCTGGCGCGGAAGGACGCGACGATCCTCATCCTGGACGAGCCCACCGCCAGCCTCGACGCCCGGGCCGAGTACGACCTGTTCCTCCGCTTCCGCGAACTGGCGGCGGGGCGGACCACGGTGCTGATCTCCCACCGCTTCTCCACGGTGAGCCTGGCGGATCGGATCATCGTCCTGCACGAGGGGCGCGTGGAGGAAACGGGCAGCCACGACGAACTCCTGGCCCTGGGCGGGCGTTATGCGACCCTGTACCGCTATCACCGGGCCCAGATGGACGGGGAGGCCCTCCTGTGAACCCGCCGGCCCCCGCCTCCCGTTTCGACCGCCTGGCGGCGCCGCCCGTTTTCGTCGTGGGCGCTGCCCGCTCGGGGACCACCTGGGTCTACGACATCCTCACCGCCCACCCCGAGGTGGCGGGTGCCTACGAGACCTGGCTCTTCACCCCCGCCAACGGCCTCGGGGCCCTCTTCACCGACGCCCACTGGCCGGCCGGGCACTCGGGGCTGGGCAAGCTGCTTTCCCGTGAGCGGGTCCTGGCGGTCGCCCGGGACGCCGCGGAACGTATTCTCTCCGAGGCCATCGGCGACGGGCAGCGCTTCCTGGCGGAGAAGAGCCCGAACCACCTCTACGCCATCCCCCTCATCGAGGAGGTCCTTCCCGGCTGCCGGTTCATCCACGTCCTCCGGGACGGCCGGGACGTGGGCGTCTCGGTCCGCGCCGCCACCCGGTCCTGGGTGCCGGCGTGGCGGGAGACCTTCGGGAAGTCGATCCGGGCCTCGGCGCGGTTCTGGTGCAACGCGGTGGACGTGGCCCGGCGCCACGGGGCCCTCGTCGGGGACCGGTTCCTCGAGGTCCGCTACGAAGACCTCCGGGGGGACCCGGAGACGTCCGTCCGGCGTCTGTTCGCGTTCGCGGGTGTCCCGCTGGACGAGGAGCGCCTCGAACGGATCCTCGAGAAGACAGACTTCGACCGGAACTTCAAGCCCGACCCCGACGGATTCCGCCGCAAGGGACAGGTGGGCGACTGGCTCGCGGAACTTGGGCTCCGGGACCGCTATGCTTTTCACCGGATCGCCTTCGGCGTCCTGGAGAAACTGGGTTACGAGTCGGACCGGCTCTGGTGGCTGCGCCCCGGCCGCCGGCGCCGAACAGGAGGTTGACATGGCTACCCTGGTATGCGGCCACCCCCGGTCGGGGACGACCCTTCTTGCCGTACTCCTCGACAGCCACCCCGAGATTTCCCTCACCTTCGAACTCGGGACCTTCCAGTACATCGGCCTGAGGCCCGATGAATACCTGGAGAAGCTTCAGGTGCACATCCGGCAGAAAAGCCGGCGCACGTTCGTCCGTTTCAGCGACAGTGCGGTCACCCGGCGCAACCGGACCTTGAACAGGTTGGCCAACCGGTTTTTCCTGTTCCGTTTCTTCCGGGGCATCCGCCGCCTCGGCGTCGGGAGCGTCCGGGCGGCCGACGTCGAGCGGGTGCTGGGCAAGCTCTTTCCCCGGGCCCGGATGGTGGGGGACAAGTACCCGGGCTACGTCTTCGAACTGGACAAGCTGGCCGAGGACCCGGCGGTGAGGTGCGCCGCGATTTACCGGGACTGCCGGGACGTGGCCGCCTCCGTGCTGAAAAAGGTCGACACGCAGTGGAAGGGGAAGGCCTGGACGGTGAAATACGACACCGCGGCCAAGATCGCCGCCCTGTGGGTAAACGCGGTGGAGATCATGGAGCGGAACGCGGAGAAGGTCCTCGCCGTGCGGTACGAGCGGCTCGTCCGGGAACCGGGGGCGGCGGCACGCGACCTGGGGGAGTGGCTCGGCGTGGACCCCGCGGGCTTCAAACTGGACAGAGTGCACACCGAGAGCGTGGGAAAACACCGGTCCTCGCTTCCCGAGGCCGATGTCCAAGCCATCCTGGACGTTGCGGGCCCGACGATGCGCCGCCTGGGATACCTGTGAGCCCGGCCCCCTCCCGCTCCTTGTCGTTCGCCCATCTCGTCAACCCGGTGCGGGTGGGCCCCGCCTCGGACCTGTACGCCGCCCAGCCCGTCACCTTCGAGTCCATGCGCCGCGCCCGGGACCGCGCGGCCGCCGAGGGCCTCTCCGTGACCCTTCTGAGCGCCCAGTACCCGGAGGACCGGGAGCGGGTCCCGTCCGGCTTCACCCCCACCCCGGACCTCGCGTTCAGCAGCGCGGACATCGGCGCTTTCCGCGTGCCCCGGAAGCTCCCCCTGTTCGCCGACCTTCTCGCCAGGCTTTACGGGGGGTCCCCTGCGGACATCCTCGTCTACACCAACGTGGACATCGCCCTGCAGCCCGATTTCTACCTCACGGTCGCAGGGTGGCTCTCCGGGGGGGCGGACTCGGCGGTGGTGAACCGGCGGACGGTGGCGGCCGACCCCGACCAGGCCCGGGACCTGGAGTGGCTCGCCGCCCAGCCGGGGGAGCGGCACCGCGGGTACGACTGCTTCGTCTTCCGCCGCGGCCTGCTGGCGGACGTGGACTTCGGGAGGCTGCTGATCGGCGTCGCCGGCTTCGGGAAGACCGTGGTGGCGGCGCTTTCCTCCCTCGATCCCGGATTTCGCCTGGAGAAGGACGCACACCTGACGTTCCACATCAACAACGACCGTCCCTGGCGCGACGAGGCGCTCGACGACTACTGGCGCTTCAACCTGGCGGAGGGGCACCGGGTGCTGGACCGCCTCCGCGAACGCCTCGGCGGCCTGTCGCCCCTGGCGGAGGAGCTTTACCGGAGGCAACCGTCCCGTTTCCGGCAAGGCCTTTGAAGGTAAGGCTGTACGGTGCGGTTCGTACGCGTCGTCCCGACGCGGACGACGAAATGACGGGAAGTGGGGTTGTCTTCCCCCTCACGTTTCCCGGGAGCCTTGCCCCGCGCCGGGACGGCGCGTGCGAACGGTGCGGTTCGTACGCGTCGTCCCGACGCGGACGACAGAATGACTGGAAGCCACGGGAGGGGAGTCGCCTCCCCCCTCACGTTTCCCGGGAGCCTTGCCCCGCGCCGGGACGGCGCGTGCAAACGAACCTCAGGAGGCCCGCCAGGGCGTCGCGGAGCGGGGCAGGGTCGGGCGGGTCCGGCACGGGGACGACCGGCGGGGATGCCCGCAGGGAAGCGAGCACGGCGGGGACGTGGTCCAGGGCCGTGTACTCCAGCACGCCGGGGGTCCCGTGCCAGGAACGCGCCGCCTGGCGGGAAGCAATCACCGGGACCCCCGCCAGGAGGAACTCCACGACCCGGGTCAATGCGCCGCCGCCCCCCGCCTGGTGGCAGAGGGCGGCCCGCACCGTGGTCAACTGCGCATCCAGGCCCGCGTCGGGGAGGGGGCCCAGCAGGTCCACGCCGGGGAGCCCCGCGAGGTCCCCCAGGTGGCGGTCGGACCCGAACCCGGCTACCCGGAGGCGGTCGCCTCCTTCCCGGCCGGGCCCTTCGGCCCACCAGCGGGCCGCTTCCAGGATGCCCCGGCGGGTGGCCGCGTTGGCGCAGGACCCCAGGAGGAGGACGTCACGGGGCACGGTCCCGCCGCGGGCCCGGCGGACGGCTTCCAGCCGGGCGGTGATGACGGGGGCCGGGAAATAGGGCCAGTAGAACACCCGAACCCCTTCCCGTTCCAGGCACGCGGCGTCCTCGGCGGCGATGGTTATCGCCAGGCTGCAGCGCCGGAAGAGGTCGAACTCGCGGCGGGCCATCCGGGGCAGGGCGCGCGGGGCGACCTGGTGGGCGAGGGACCCTTCCTGGTTGTGGCAGACCGCCGCCGCGGGGATGCCCAGGCGCTGTGCCCGACGGACCAGGGCCGGGAAGTACAGGGGGTCGTCCAGGAGGAGGAGGTCCGCCGGGAGGTCCCGCCCGAGGCGCCGGGCCCACTGCCGGGACACCCGGTCCTGGCGGCGCGCGTACGGCCGGTGGGCGGCCTGCCACCCCCGCAGCCCGGAGAGGGACACCCACGTTCCGCACGGGCGCTTGAAGCCGGCCCGGAGGCGCTCGGCGACCGCGGGCGGGAGGCCGTCCAGCCGGGCGCTGCTCAGGACCGACGGTGACCAGTCTTCCAGCAGGGACGCCGCCTGGGCGGCCCGGCGGGACCCTCCCCCGCCGCAAGGGTCCGGGCGGAACCGGGTGAAGTAGACTACCCGGGGCCCGGGCAAGGCGGCATCCGTCATGGCCCCTCCCCGCAGGCGCGCCGGAGCCGCTCCAGGGCGAGGGCGTAAACCTCGAATTCCAGGGGGTTGTCGGCCGCGTAGCGTCTCGCCTCGTCCGGGGTGGGCGCCTCGTCCCGGGGCGAGGGGTTGAGGTGTTCCACCACCGACGCGGGGAACCCCAGGCAACGTCCGAGCAGCGCCACCGACGCGGCAAAGTGCTCCACGATCCCCACGCAGACGAAGTGCCGGTCCAGGATGGCGCCGGGGTCGTCCCCGGCGAAGTCGAAGGGGAGGTAGCGGAAGAGCGGCGACCGGCCCCGGGCGGCGAAGTAGTGGTGGATGTCCCGGAAGTCGTTGTCGGGGTCGCCGGGCACGAGCGCCCCCCGCCGGATCCGGTTGGCCCGCCCCCTCCGCTTCCAGAAGAAGTAGCCGGAAACGGCCATCTCGAGGGGGTGGCGAAGGAAGGTGACGAACTGGTCGACCTCGGGATAGTACTGCAGGGCGCCGAAGCCCTCGTCGTTGTTGAAGTGGCCGTGAAGGCAATCCCCGGGCCCGAGGACGAGCCGCTCGGGCGGGGCCTGTTTCCTCTGGAAGTAGTGCACGTGGAAGCGGTCCCGGAACCACGCGCGGAGCTGGCGCCGCAGGCTGTTCCCCGCGCACTTGGGCACGTGGAGCGAGATCAGCGGTTTCCCCGGGTCGTAGGGCCTCATCGCCGTCCCCCCGGGGGAGCGTTGCGGGGCGGGAGGCTGTTAGGCTGAAGGCTGTTAGGCTGAAGGCTGATAGGCTGAAGGCTGTGAGGTGGTTTAAGGCAGGGATTTTGAGAGAGCGAGCAGGAGGATCGCGGGGGCGATTTTTCGGGGCGGCGGCTGGGTTCGGGGCGATGGAGATATCCCGGTTCAGGGCGCGCTGCACCGGTTGCGTCCCCTCCGCGCCTCCGGGGCTCCGCGAGAGATCCTTCCGGAATCGCTCTCACCGAGGCACGGAGGCACGGAGAAGAGGCGTCTCCGATCGTCGTGAACAGGCCATACGCCATCTCCCGGCTCCTCTTTCTGTCTTCCTTGTCCGAAGGGCTTGCGCTTCCCTCCCCGGCTTGTCCGTTTCTCTCGCAAAGGCACGGAGGCACGGAGAAATGCAAGTCGTATTCAAAAGAATCAACAATCCTTATGATTCGTCTCCGTGCCTCCGTGCCTTCGTGAGATCCGTATCCGGGCTTTTCGCGGGGTCATCGATCTTGCACTCCTCTGAGCCTGACAGCCTTCAGCCTAACAGTCTTCAGCCTATCAGCCTTCTCCCCGCATTGTAGCACGCCTGGAGGAACGGCGAGAAGGGCCGGTAGCCCCACGCCGCCATGGGTTTGCGGAGCCGGTACTGGATCCGCAGCCGTTCCCGCAGGGGGCCGGCCTTCACCGAGGCGGCGTTCGTGTTCCGCAGGGGCCCCGCGACGCTGTCTTTCCAGGTTTCCCAGTCGTGGGCGATGGTGGGGCAAAGCTCCCGCCGCTTTTCCATCCAGGCCGGGTCGAGCGCCAGGCCGAGCCAGTCGGCGAGTGTTTCCACCACCCCCCGGGGGTCGGCGGCCAGTTGCTCGTAGCGCACGGTCCGCACCCTCTCGGGGCGGGAAGCCTCGAAGGCCGCGGCGGCCTCCACCGCTTCCCGCCAGCGGTCGGCCAGCCGGCTGTAGGGCTTGTCGTGGTCGCCGGGGAAGTGGCGTTTCCGGGACAGGACCGCCGGGAGGGGGTGACGGACGATGTGCACGAAGCGGGCGTCGGGGTAGAGGGTCACGATGCGGGCCATCCGGAACACGTGCCCCGGCGTCTTCTCCAGCCAGCGGAAGGGCGTTCGGGGGGCGTCCGGGTGGCCGGCCGCCCGGAGGAATCGGTGGACGAACCACTCGAAGAGTCCCTTCTCGGTGAGCCGGCCCGCCTGCGCCAGGGCGGCGAGCGCTTCGGCCTCCGGGGGCGTCACCGGGAGGCCGGTCTTGAGGCCCCCTTTCTCCAGGACGGCCCCGAGACATTCCGGGAGGACGGCCCCTTCCGCCGACAGCCTCAGGTGTCGGGAGACCGGGCCGAAAAAGTGGGTTTCCGGGAAGGAGACGACCCCGGGCTGCGCCGCCAGCATGGCCTGGAGCAGCGTGGTTCCCGAGCGGGGGTATCCCACCACGAAGACCGGCTCGGGGGGCAGGGGCGGGGGAAGGGCCGGGTCGCTCACGGACGCCTCACGCCGGGATCGGGTAGAGGGTCGTGGGGTCCCAGGCGCAGAGCCCGTGAACGGTCTCGCTGACGTCGTTCCCGAAGGGGTGGATGGCGAGGAGTTCCCCCCGGGCGAGATCGACTTCCAGCAGGGAGGCGGGCGCCATTCCCACCAGGACGTGGTCGGCGCCCAACACGTCCAGACCCCGGACGAACCCGCTCCGGTTGAAGGGACGGTCGGGGTGGGCAGCGAGCCGCTCCGCCACGGGGGGGAAGTCCGACAGGCGAAGGGACCGTGCCGGCCGCCCCTCGGCCAGGTCGAACTCCACCAGGCTGCAGTGGACGGTCTCCCCGACCAGGACGCGCCCGCCCGTGAGTATGCGGGGGCTGTGGCTTCCCTTCAGACGCGGGTGCTCCACCGTCACCACCGTGGAAGGCCGGAAACGGACCAGTGCGCCGAAGCGGTTGAGGAGGGCGTAGACCTCCCCCGTGGACGGGTCGGTGACGACGGCGTTCAGGTGGGTGTGGGAGGGGTCCTCGGCCGGGACCTTTCCCAGGAACCGGAGCCGGTTGTCGGCCTCCCTGTCGAAGGGGAGAGGGGAGAGCCCGAACCGCTTCTGCAGGAGGGGGTCCTCCCGGGGCCACCAGGCGTCCAGGAGGCGTCCGTCGTCCGCGAGGAGCAGGGCCCCGTCCAGGGCCGTGGCGGCCACCCAGGTGCCGGCGGGTACCCGGCAGATTTCGTGGACGCCCGCGAGGAGAGGGTGCGTGACGCGGCCGAGGGGGCGCAGGCGCAGGTCGAACCAGAGCAGGCTGTGGTAGGTCCCCGCCAGCAGTCGGTCCCCCACCCGCACGACCCCCTTGCCCCCCCGGGTGTTGCCCCGCGGGTTGGGGTCGTCGGCGATGTCCGGGTCGGAGGGTTGAAGGGGGCGCCGGGCCAGCGTTTTCTTCGTCCGCCAGTCGAGGAGGACGATCTCCCCCCCCTCGGGCAGGGGGCGGCACCGGTTGACCGTGGTGAAGCAGACCCTCATGCGCTACCTTCCAGGGCCTTCCGGGAAAGGGTTTCCAGGCGGTCGAACGCCTCACCCGTCTGGGGGTCCGACCGCACCCGGCGGCAGGCTTCCACGATCTCGGGGGGCGGTTGGGGGACCCCGGCCTTGATGGAGAGGGCCACCCAGGCCAGCGGCGGTTCCGCGATCCCCAGGAAGGCGGCCAGGGCGCCCAGGGTCGACGAGGGTTCGCGGCGGAGGCGGGCGTGGTCGTGCAGGTGCCAGGTCCCGGCGGGGAGGCCGGGCAGCGTGTCCGCCAGGGCCCGGACGTAGGCGGCGGCGGCCAGGGCGCACCAGTCGGCGGGCGCGCCGGAGCGCCACCGGTCGGCCCAGGCGTCGGGAATGCCGGGGAAAGGCGCCGGCCTTCCCTCCGCGTCCCGCTCCGACGCCCATCGCCGGTGAAACACGGGCCGCTGGACGGAGTTTCCCTTCCGGTACATCGACTCGGCGATCTCCTCCAGGGGGCGGACCACGGCGATCCAGCGGACGCCGGGCAGGGCGTCCGCCATGGCCGGCATGACGAAGGACAACTCGGGGGACTTGAGGATGAACCGCGTACCCCAGGGGATTTCCGCCAGGGGGATGTCCCGGCGGTCCAGGCGGGCGTCCCGGGGGTCGGCGGTCCCGTCGGGCCGCCGGGGGGGGGAAGAGCGGGGGTACCCCGCCGTGTGCGGGGATGCGGCCACGCCGCGGAGGGTGTCGCCCGAGACGAGGTCGGCCATCAGGCAGTCCCGCGCATCCTCCGCCTCGATGGCGCCCCGCCGGAGGTCGGCCGCCAGGCCGGTCCGGGTCGGGTAGTAGTAGAGCGACCAGCGCTCGTAGACCGCGTCGTCGATGAGGGCGCGGAGGGTGGGCTGTTCGCCCAGGGAGCGGGTGAGGAAGGTCGTCCCGCTCCGCGGCGGCCCGGTGATCAGCACCAGGGAATCGCCCGGCCGCCCGTGATCGCCCGGCCAGGGGGCCGGGGGGGCATCCCGACCGGGTGATCTGCCTTTGTCCTTCGGGATTTTGGGTTTACGCTTCCAGGCCAACTCGCCCCCTGATGCCGAGCGTTTCATCCCCATGTTATCACGAAACCGCCCGGTTGCGAGACCCGGTATTGATTCGAGAAGGTGAGGGGACCCCGATCGCTTTCCGGGTTGCCCCGGAAAGCCCGGGGACGGTGTTGCGTCGGCCGCTTGCCGGTGGTATGATTCGCCCCGGTCGAGACTCAGGACAGGGAGAACACCATGGCCGGTTACGCGTACGTTCCCCATTATCGTCTGGAGGGGGCGACGGGGGGAGGGGACCTCGTGGAGGAGACGGGACCGGATTGCTTCCTCGCCTTCGGCCGGCAGTGGGTCGAGCAGCGGCTCCGGACGGTCCCGGAGGGGCTCCGGGTGATCCGTGCCGACGACGATGCGATGGCCCCGACGATCCTCCGCGGGGACGCACTCCTGGTCGACACCGGCCAGTGCCCCCTGGTCGATGGCGGGGTCTACCTGGTCCGGCACGCGGGGGAGGCGCAGGTCCGGCGCCTGTTCTCCGCCCTCGGGTCGAGGGTGAGAATCCTTCCGGACAACCCGCAGTTTTCACCGGCGGAGGGGGACCGGGCCGGCGACGCGTTCGGGATCGTCGGCCGGGTGCTGTGGATCGGGCGCATGCTGTGAGGGCGGCCCCACCGCGACGAGGGAGCCTGCTCCGCCGCCCGTTCGTACGCGTCGTCCCGACGCGGACCCGCCAGCGAGCGGAGGCCTGAAATGAGCGTGGGGGGCCTGCCCCGCCCCCTGCCGGGTCCCACGCCCGAAGCCCCGCGCCGGGACGGCGCGTGCAAACGGTTGCCAGACCCTTCATCCCCGGGGACGGCGCCGGTTGCCCGAAGCTCCCCTTGGGCGCCGATTTCAGTCCTCCCCGGATCGATTCTCCCCCCCCGCCAGGAACCGGAGAGCGGCCTCGCGATCGAAACCGGTCACCCGGCTGCCTTCGAGGCGGAACAGCCCCTTCCCGGCCAGGTCCTCGACCGCGCGCAGGATTTCCCGGGGGTCCCGGCCCAGCTCGCGGGCGAGGGCCTCCACCGGGTCGGCGTCGCCGGGCGGGGGCCAGGTCGCGAGGAAGCGGGCGGCCACCCGGACCTTCACGCCGGACTGGATCAGGTCTTCCAGTTGTTCGTTGGTGTTGATGAGGCGCCGGGAGAACTCGGCGAGCATGAGCCGGGCCACCGGCTCGGACTCCCGCAGGAGGCGCTGGAAGGTCTGCTTGTCCACCACCGCGAGGTGGGCGTCGTCGAGGGCCAGCGCCGTCGCGGAACGGAGGGTCCCCGCAAGGGCGGCCATCTCCCCGAAGTAATCGCCGGGGCCGAAGACCGCCAGGCGCTTGCTGGCGAGGTCCCCCTGCTTTTCGAGGGCGACCTTCCCGGACAGGACGTAGTAGATGGCATCCCCGGCGTCCCCTTCCCGGAAGATCCGGGCCCCCGCGGGGAATATCCGGCCGAAACGGCGGGCGACCCGCTCCCCGATGACCGGGTGCGACGCGTCCTGCCGGAGAAGGGCCTTCTCCAGCAGGAGCAGGTCCCGCCGCCGCCAGGAAGCCATGAGTTCGGCGCAGAGCAGGAAGAGGGCGGCCAGGTAGAACACCCAGACCAGCAGGATGACGAGGGTGTCCAGCGACCCGAAGATGACCTGGTAGCGGGTGGTGTGGGTCACGTACACGGTGAAGAGCTGTTTGGCCGGCTCCATGAGCAGGGCGAAGACGGCGCTGCCGGCCAGGGTCGTTCCCAGGGGGAGGCGCGTGGAGGGGATGACCTTGTACAGGATGGTCAGGTACAGGACCACCAGGGCGAAGGGGATCAGGTACTGGAACAGGACCTGCCGGAGCGGGTCGTACACCCGCCCCGCGCCGGCGGCCGCGGACAGCTCGGCGCCCAGGGAGGTCATCCACGACAGCCCGAAGCTCACGATGCCCACCACCCACCCCAGGGGGATCATGGCGAAGGAGAGGAGCTTGGACACGAGGTAGCTCCGGTGGGACTTCGTCCGGAAGATCATGTCCAGGGCGGTCTCCATGGCCGTGAAAATCATGGAGGAGAACCACACCAGGGTGAAGAACCCCACCCAGCCCAGGATCTGCGCCTTCTGTTCCACGGCCCCCAGCTGCTGGAGGATGGACTCGGTGAGGCACGGGGTCACCTGGCGGAAGCCATCCAGCAGCTCGCGCTGGACGTCGGGGTTGGCCCCCAGGAAGCGGCCCGCCGCCAGCAGGGTGAGGATGAGCAGGGGGATGAACGACAGGATGGCGTAGAGGGAGATGGCCGCCGCCTGGTTGGTGTCCCCGTTGAGGTAGAAGTTGCGGCCGGCGTCGAGGAGGACCTCCTTGAGCCCCGCCGCACGACGGTGGAGGACGGGGGACACCCGGGGTGGCGGGGAGGGGGCGGTCCGGTTGATGTCAGGGGGATCCGGGCACATGGAAAATCCAGGAATAGAATTCAGAATTCAGGAGACAGGAGGAAGGAGACAGGAGCAGGAATTCAGAATTCAGAATCCGGAAGAAAGGCGCGGTCTCGAGCGTTCGATGGTATGCGGTTCCCGATCTGCAGCACCTGAACCCCGGACCCTGTCTCCATCCCGCGTTTCCGTCCCGACTGTAGGCGACCCGCCGCGGGGATGTCAAGGGAAAACGAAGTTCCTCGCTAGCCTCCGTGTCGGAGCCGTGCAGGTGAGCAAGTGGCGATGATTTGCTCCTCAGTCGATGAAGATCTCTGAAGGCAATGAGGAATCCGGTCTTCCGGGACTCCCTTCTTCTCGATTTCCTGAGGATCCGGGCAATGTCATTGACTTGTGCATCTGTTGGATGGATAATAATAGCGTGATTGAACCCGGTGAGGATCCATGATGGCGCTGCTTGAGCAGATCAAGCGGGCGCTTGGGACCTGTGTTGAGAGGTCGTTCAAGAGGAGGTGAATTTTCGTGCGAAAGCATAAGAAGATCGGCCGGTCGTTACTACGATCAGGCCAGTTGACCATTCTGTTGTTGCTGATTTCCTGTTTTGTCAGCGCACAAACAAACACCTCCTCGAACTCGCCTTGTGACTTCAGCACATATCATCCGGCCTTTTTTTCCCATTTCGAGAACTATGCCGTTCACAGGGAATCTCCGGAATATCCTGAAGAGGCCAGGAGAAAAGGCATCAAAGGCACCATTGTGGTCGTCGTCCTGATCGATCGGGAGGGAAATGTCGTCAAGACCTGCTGCGAAGAAGGGGACGAGTTGCTGAGAGCCGCGGCCCTGAAGGCTGCTTCGAAATGGAAGTTTACTCCTTTCGGGAAGATCGACATTCTTCCGAAATGCAAATATATTCAGCATAGTTTAGTGTTTGATTTCAAAGTGACAAACCCGGCACAGTCGGAGGATGTTCCCCCGTGGCCAACCATCCCGGTCAAATGGACGAACCAGCCTGCGACCACCGAGAAGAACAGTCGCCTGCTCGAGGAGGCGGCTGCAAGATTCGCTGAAGGCCAATCGGTACCCCCGCGAGTGGTGCTGTATGATATCGGTTATCCTCATGACATCGAGGAATATAATCGACTCAACGGTCATGCTGTATTGATGCTGACTGCTATCTCTCACCGCAAGGCTGAACTCCCGCTGAAAAGAGTGTACGTACTTTATCAAGGTAGACCGATAGAATTGTTGCCTGTTCAGATGGTCCTTTCCGATCGATCGGGAGATTCCAGCGCTGCGGTGAAGGTCTTCGGTGCTTTTCGTGCCGATATCCTGTACCTTCTACCCGTCTACCTTCGGAAACTGCAGTGCACCCTGCTGGTCGATTTCACGGAAGGCTCTTCAGGGATGCAGGTCGCAGTCTTTGGAACACCCGTCTCGCCCGAGGTCGGGCAGCTTCCCGTAAAACCTCCGGCAGGACCCTCTCCGTCCGGACAGCTGCTGGACGACTTCATCCGGCGGGAATTCCCTTTCTTTTTCCTCGCCGGGGCTGAATCGCGATCTGCGTCTCCACTTAATGATCTCAGCACATCCTCAACCCGGAAGGAACCTCGCCTGGCGGACACAGCCCCCGAGGATCGCCCCTTTCACGTCCAAGCTGACCAGAATGCCGCCTTTGTTGCAGCCTGCGAACCCTACATCAGGAAAGCTCGCGAGACCTGGCCTGATGCCAAGGCGCGGTTTCTTGAAGGGCTCCCTTCCGGCGAGAGCTTTTTCATTACTGTGCGCCTCTTCGATGAACATCGGCGGTTTGAACAGGTGTTTGTCGCTGTGGATTCCATCACGGACGGAGTCGTGGACGGGCGGATCTGGAGCGAGCCGAGTCTGATCCCCGGGTACAAGCTTCGAGATCGGATTCGCGTCAAGGAATCGGAACTGATCGATTGGACCATCTCGAAACCCGATGGTTCCGAGGAAGGGAACTTCGTTGGGAAGTTCATCGAGAGCCACAAGCCCTGACGAGAGGGGTTTAAACGTTCTCGACTCCGCCGGTGCGGTGGCCCCTCCAGAGACTGCGACTCCACCGGTGATTGTGCCGCCGCCAGCATCCCTGTCCCCGCAGGGGACAAACATTTGTAGAA
This sequence comes from Acidobacteriota bacterium, assembly GCA_018001935.1. NCBI lineage: Bacteria > Pseudomonadati > Acidobacteriota > Acidobacteriota bacterium. The sequence goes on along the minus strand of JAGNHB010000016.1, from coordinate 39,619 downwards.
TAGCAGGATAGGATTTTCTGCGCCCCGCGCGCCGCCGGTCGGGATTTTGCCCCCCGGACTGGTTTTTCCCCGGCGGCGCGCGGGGAGATGTCCCCGGAATGTCCGGACGAGGTCCCGCCCCTGCTGAGGGGGGTGTAAACGTTTCAAAAAGAGCCAACGGCAGGCAGGACGAAGTGGGTTTCCGAACCCTGGCCTGCCCGCTGTTCCCCTTCGTTCGCCGTGCGAAATGCCTCAGTGCCCGGAATCGCAAACCCCTGAGGCCCGAAGGGCCGCCAAGAGAATGGCCGGGGGCGAGTCCTCGAGCCCCCGGAAGGCGGGGTTTTGAATGAAGTTGAGGCCCGAAGGGCCGATCAGGGCATATGCGTGTCGCACGAAACCTTCCCCGTGATTGTCCGGTCACTCTCTTGCCGGCCCTCCGGGCCTCCTCGGGTCTTTCTCCCACCTTTTCCGGGGGCTCGAGGACTCGCCCCCGGCTATTATCTGATCGGCCCTTCGGGCCTCGAGGGCGAGGGGGGGGGACGCCCCGCTGCAAGCCCGGGGAGGCCCTTGCAGTCTCCGACGCACCCCAGCGTGGGCCGAGGCGTGAGCGAGGGGCCTCGAGGCAATTCTCAATCGGCCCGTCGCTGGCGCTCCGGGTGCACTTGGCACACCCCCACATGGCCCGTATCCGGCGCTCCGGGTGCACTTGGCATATCCCCGCATAACCCGTATCCGGCGCTCCGGGCGCCGGCACGGGGCTTGGGGCTAATACCCCGGTATGCCGGGCAGGCCCGGGTAGATCATCAGCCACTCCCCGTTGCGGGAATGGACAAACGCGTGTCCCGCCACGCCCCCCCAGGCACGGGCGGCGACCCAGGCCACGGGCTTGACGGGGGCCGGGAACCGAACGGCCGGGTCGAAGGTGAGCTGGGCGCTGGCCGGGATCGGTTCCTGCACCGAGCCCACCTGCGTTCCGTCGGCGGCGAAGGCGACCAGGAGCAGCGTGTCGGGCGCCGTCGTCTGGTTCGTCAGCCGGATGGTCGTCTGTGCTTCCGCGGGGTCCGGGATGCACGGGAAGATGAGCAGGCTGGCCCCCTGGGTGATCCCCGCGAGCCCGTCGAAGGCCGGGGGCGACATCCGGGACCGGACGATCTCCAGCCCTGCGGCCTGTTCATATGCTCCCGCCATGACGGTTGCCGCCCCGGCGTAACGGGCCGGGTCGAAGAGTTCCCACACTTCCCGGGCGAGTTGCTGCATGGGGGCGAGCGGGATGAGTTCGTACCCCAGCTTCGCTCCCGAGGCCGCGTAGACGTCCGCCATGACGGTGGCGGGCTCGGGGTCCAGGTTCAGGAGGGCCAGGCCGGTGTACCAGGTGTCGTTGGGCGGCATCTCGTTGAGGTACATCCCGAAAAACCAGTCCTTCGGGACGTTCTCCCTCACCGCGTAGGCGGGGACCCCCGCCACGCCCTTCTCGACCCAGTTCCCGAACAGCTCGAAGCCCGCCAGCTCCCGCGTCGAATGGACCAGGACGCTGCGGATGGACAGCGGGTCCGTTACGGCGGGGAAGACGAGGCGGACCAGGCGGGCGTACTTGCCGTTCGGCGGAATGACGACGGTGTTTTCCCCGAGCTTGGCCCCGGTGTCCGAGAAAGCTTCCAGCAGGACCGCCGCCGGCTCTTCGGTGACGTTTACCAGGGTGAGGCCGGTGAAATAGGACCCGCCGGTTTCGGCGGATTCGTAGACGTAGGGAAGGGCCAGTCGGCAGAAACCCTCTTCCTCGAAGGGCAGGGCGGTGCGGGCTTGGCCGTCCAGGGTGCCCCACGACAGGACGCCCATCAGCTCGGCCTGGGTGGTGAGTTTCAGCCAGACGTCCCCCGCGAGGGTCTCCGGGGAGAGGAGGGTCGACAGGTCGCCCCCGAACGCGGCCAGGGCGGCGATGCCGCCCGGCAGTTCCAGGCTCTCCACCGGCGTGCCGGCGGCGTCGAAGGCCTCCAGGAGGACCGGGTGGGTGTGGTGGTCGGTGTTGGCCATGTCCAGGCGGCTCCACCAGTCCGGACCGCCGGCGACGTGGGCGAGGTAGTAGGTGTTGCGGACGGTGACCGTGGCGGTCCGGGTGTCGGCCGTTCCGCAACCGTTGGACACCCGCGCCCAGAACCGGGTGGTGTCGTCGGTCAGGGGCGGCGTCTGGAAAAGGGCCAGGGTGGCGTCGGGGACCGGGTGCGACACGTCGCCCGTCTCGCCCTGGTACCACTGGATCGACACGGGTTCCGTCCCGACGTAGCCCAGTTCCAGCCTGGCGCTCCCGTGGCTGCGAATCCAGGCGTCCGCCGGCTGGAGGGTGATCGCCGGGGGGGTGACCACCTCCACGATCACGATCCGCTCGTCGTAGCCGCAGGTGCCCGTCACCCGAAGCTTGAAGACCGTTCGCGCGGTGAGGCCGGGGAGGGTCAGGCCGGCGGCGTGGGCGCCGGCGATGGGGGTGAAGGTGACCCCGTCAGGGCTCGACCACCAGTCGTAGGTGTACGGGGGGGCGCCCACCAGGCCCGTTACGGTGAGCGTGACCGGTTCTCCGGCGCAGACGGAAAGGGGGAAGGAGAAGGCGGTGATGGCGGTGAGCGGGAGCACCGTGACGGTGCAGGCCGCGCTGTCGGCCGTCCCGCAGCCGTTGGTCACCCGGCACCGGTAGAAGCCGCTCGCCGCCAGCTCCGGGGTCGTCCAGGGGTTGGTGACGGCCCCGGGAACGTCCGCCCAGGCGCCGACGCCGTCGGGGCTCAGCTGCCACTGGTACGCCAGGGGCTCGGTCCCCGTGGCGGTGACCGAGAGGGTCGTCGTCTCCCCGAAGCAGATCGTGTCGTCGGCCGGCGGGACCGTGACGACCGGGGCGTAGTTCACCGTGACCTGGACGACGGCGCTGGTGTCGGTCCCGCAGGCGTTGGTGACGACGCAGCGGTACCAGGTGGTCTGGGAGAGGGCCGGGGTCGTCCAGGGGTTGCCGGTCCCGGCGTTGGTCCAGGACCCCACGCCGTCGGGGCTTTGCTGCCACTGGTAGGTTAGCAGAAACGATCCCGTGGCCGTGAGGGAGAGGGTGGCCGTCTGCCCCTGGCAGATGGTGCTGCCGGTGGGCTCCGCGGTGATGGTGGCGGCGGCGCAGGCGGTCACCGTGCCGCTGTCCGTGGCGGTGGCGCCGTCGAGGGTGGCGGTGCAGGTCCAGGTGAAGGTCCCCGCGGCGGTGTAGGTGTGGGAGACGGGGGAGCCGCTGCCCGTTGCCCCGTCGCCGAAGTCCCACGCAAAGGTGGGGGTCCCCGTGCAGCCGGTCCCCGAGGCGGAGGCCGTGAAGGTCACCGGCAGCGGGATGGCGCCGAAGATCGGGTCGGCGGAGGCGGTGCAGGTGGGGTCGCAGATGGCGAAGTCCGGGTTGGAGATGTCGAAGAAGATGTTCCCCACGGCCCGGACCTTGATTCGGGCGGTGGTGGTGTGCAGGGCGGGGACGATGACGGCCTGGGAGCCGTCGTTGGGGGTGCCGGCCGCCAGCGTGACGGGGAAGTTCAGGCCGCCGTCGATGGAGAGAAGAATGTCGACGCTGGCGCAGGAGATGGGGGCCGCCATGGTGCCCGCCACGTCCCAGGTGACGGTCTGGGTGGTGCCCGCCCCCCAGACGCCCCCCGCCGGGCTGGTGACCCGGAACGGCCCGGCGGTGCCCACGGTGGTCACGGTGGTGGTGTCGTAGTCGACCCCGCCGCCGCCCGCCCGGTTGTCACGGGCCGTCAGGACGAAGTGGAGGACCCGGGACGTGGTGGCCATGGATTCGCCGAACGTGGCGGTGTCGTTGAGGATGTCGGACAGCCGGGGGAGGGTCCGGGAGGGGCTGGTGGTGGGGTTGAAGGAGCGGAAGATGGGCCGGGAGCCGTCGTCGGTGTTGGGCGGGCCGGCCGTCCCCAGGTCGAACTGTTCCCAGCAGTAGGTCAGGGCGTCGCCGTCGGGGTCGGTGGCGGAGCCGGTGAGGGTGAAGGGGGTCCGGGCCGGGATGGTGTAGGCTGCCCCGGCGTTCACCGAGGGCGGGTTGTTCCCCGTGGCGGTGGTCACCGCGCAGGTGTTGCCGTTGCCCGTGGTGGAGTAGGCCACGATCTGGTCGAAGCTGCAGACGTGGAAGTAGGGGTCGCTGTGGGGCTGGAGGTCCTCGGCGCCGCAGATCCCGGCGTAGGCCTGGATGGTGGAACCGCTCCCCGGCTCGTAGGCGGTCGTGGGCTCGCGGTTACCCCCGCCGCAGTTGCTCGTGGTGCCGTTGAAGGTGTGCTGCCCGCCCCACTGGTGACCCATCTCGTGGGCCACGTAGTCGATGTCGTAGGGGTCGCCGACGGGGGCGCCGGACCCGGTTTCCCCGCGGGCCTTGCTCCCGCTCACGCAGGGGACCCACAGCGAGGCGAGCCCGCCGCCGCCGGTCCCGAAGACGTGGCCGATGTCGTAGTTGGCGTCGCCGATCACGGCGTCGCAGTTGGCCTGGTTCTCGTTGAGCAGGGCCGCCGCGGTGTCGTTGGTGTAAGGGTCCGTGGTCGGGTCGGTGTAGATGAGGTTGTCGTTGTTGGCCACCAGCACCATCCGGATGGCCACCTCGCGCTCGTAGACCCCCACGACCCGGTTCATGGTGGTGACCTGGGCGGCGTGGGCCCCGGCCACGGTCCCGCCGTGGTACTGGGTGTACTCGCCGGTGGCCGCGACGGCGGCCCGGTAGGTCCGCAGCTGGGTCCCCGAGGGGGCGAGCCGGCCCGGGGAGGGGGGCGGCGGGGTCCCGTCGAGGGGCAGGATCGAGTCGTCCCGATGGCAGCGCCAGTGCTCCGCCCCGGGCTTGACGAAGTCCCGTTTGAAGTAACTGAGATAATGAGTGGTGTCCCCGCGGCGGTAAGGGTCGATGAAGACCGCCCCGTTGACCCCGGAGAGGATCATGGCGTGGAAGCCGACGGGCGTGACGTCGAGCCGCGCCGTGGCCGTGGGGTCGTCGAGCCCCTGGCCCAGGTAGGTCCGGGTCTCGGGGTATTTCACCTGCAGGGCGGACTCCACGATGGGCGACTCCACCACCGCGAAGCGGCCGGAGGTCCCGTCGGGCAGGGGGAGGGTCAGGACCAGCGGGGATTTTCGCAGGACCACCGTCCCTTCCATGGGGGCACTCGCCATCAAGTGTTTCACCTGGTCCAGGTCGAGGGCGAGGAAGCGGTAGCGACGGGGGACGATCAGCCGCGGGCCCGCGGCCTCCAGCCGGGTCTCGTCGGCATCGCGCCAGAGCGCGGCCGCCTCTGCGTCCTGTGGCGCCGTGACCAGGGCCGTGGCGGACGCCGCACTCTGCGGCACCGGGGCAGGGACCTTCCCGGCCGCCGAGCCGGCCGTCGCCGGCTTCGCCCCGAGCGCGCTCGGAATCAGCAGGCCTGAAAACAGGATAACCAGGAAAATCGGCAGCCAGGCTCCGGGGTTGCGTTTCATGATCGCCCTCCACATGCGAAATTGCCTGCCCGGGAAAAAGTGCTCGGCGAATGGGGTTCGAGTGAGGCCTTCGCGGGCTGGGATTAGTATCTTTTTCATTCTACCCTGCGGCGACGAAAAGGACAAGAATTCTTTGTGTCCGCAGCGAGTCCCCGAGCCGCCTTGGGCGGCAGCTCGAAGCTCGCTGCCGCACTCCTGCTCGAGGACTCGCCGCGGGGGGGCGCTAGAGGCGCTTGAGGACGATGAGGCTGAGGTCGTCGTGGGGGCGGGCGTGGCGGACGAAATCGTTCACGGCCCAGAGCAGGCGGTTGCCGGCCTCGGCGGCGGAACAGGGGCGCAGGCCGGGCAGCAGGGCGTTCACGCGCTCGTCGGTGAAGAACTCGCCCGCCTCGTTCACTGCCTCGGGGAGGCCGTCGGAGAAGACCACCATCATGTCGCCCGGTTCGAGGTCGAGCCGCTGTTCGACGAAGGCGATCTCCGGCAGGATGCCGATGGGCGGCGCTTCGGGCTCCAGGGCTTCCGGGCCTCCCGCCCGAAGCACGAAGGGCGGCGGGTGGCCGGCGTTGAGGAGCTTCACGGCGCCCGACCCTGGTGCGAGTTCGAGGTAGACGAGGGTGGCGAACTTCCCCGGGACCCCGTCCCGGTAGAGGATGGCGTTGACGCGTCCGCCCAGTTCGGCCAGGTCGCGAGTCTCCGAAACCACGGCGCGCAGGGTGGCCTGGAGCTTGGCCATGAGAAGGGCGGCCCCCAGGCCCTTGCCGGCCACGTCACCCAGGGTGAGGGCCAGGCGGTCATCGTCCACCTGCAGGTAGTCCACCAGGTCGCCCCCCACGTTGTTGGCGGGGCGGGTGTACATCCAGATGTCCCACCCCGGCAGTTGCGGGTTGTCCGCGGGCAGGAGCGCCCGCTGGACCTCGCGCCCCACCTCCAGTTCGTCGTGGGCCAGGAGCTTGTCCTTGAGCTCCAGCATGAGGACGAAGAGGAGGATGAAGAAGCTGAAGGGGTTGAGGTGAAGCTTCAGGGTGAGCCCGCGGAGGCCGAAATCCATGCTCGGCAGGACGAAGAGGACGGCGGCGATCCCCACCAGGATGCGGCGGGCCGGGGTCAGCCGGAGGAACAGGTTGCGGAGGATCCACCCGGCCCGGGTGAAGAAGCGCTCGACGCGGTTCATGGACGCCAGGCGCCGGCGGTGCTCGTCGTCGAGGTAGAAGGTCATGAGGTCCTGCCAGTCCTGCTTCCAGGACCGGTGGAGGTCCCCCCGGCCCAGGTCGTCGAGGAGCGTCCTTCCCAGGTGCCTCTTTCCCGAATGCTGCTCCGGACCGTCGTGGGTGCTCATGTGACTTCCCGCGCGCAAGGGTTCGTCGATGCAACAGCCGCATTCTAGCAAAAATCATGCTCCCCCCCAACATAAACCACGCTTCATCGGACCGGGGCCGGACCGCCCGCCGCGGGACCACGGATGAACACGGGTAGACGGGAAAAGGAACCACGAAACACACGGAAGGAAAAGGAACCACGAACCACACGAACCACACGAACCACACGAACGAGGAATTCAGAATTTGGAGGGCAGGAGGCAGATGGAAAAGATCGTCGTCAGGAGGTTGTCGTCGGGAGACAGGAGAAAGGAGGTGCGTTTGGCTGGTGGAGCGCCATGGGATACGCCGCTTCTCTGTGCCTCCGTGTCTTCGTGAGAGACCTTCCGGAAGATCTATCCCGGCGGCGCGGCGCTCCGGCGAAGGTGCGCTCTCATCCCCCTTGGCCGCCTCAGAGGGCCGAGGGTTTTTCTTTGCGAGCCTTGCGCCTTTGCGAGATCAGGATCCGGACCGGCTCTCGCCAAGGCGCCAAGTACACGAAGGAAGACCGCTACGGCGCCTGCTGTGTCGCAGGACCTGTCAGCGCCTTCTGCCACGTCGGCTCAGCCTGTCCCTTTGGTCCCTTTGGTCCTTTGGGTCCCTTTGTCCCTTCACAACGCTGTTTCATCACGGCGCCCTCATGCCGGCGAGAAGCCCTGCACCCTCTGCCTTGTGCCCGCGCGCCGGTGTTTCATCTCCCGGTACCCGCCCCCGGAGCGGGGTGGGCGACGGCGTTGAAAAACCCTTCCGGCACGGGAGGGGGATGGCGTAAAATCCTTGCAAGATCCTCAGCCGCCGGCGTCGAAAGAGAGACATTGAACGAACGGGAGGAAGCCATGTTCAGACGCAACGCCCGAAACATCTTCTGGGACCTCGGCCTCGCCGCCCTCGTCGCCTTCGCCCTGACGGTCGTCCTCGCCGGGACCCCGGCGAAGGTCACCGGCGGCGCCGCCCCGGCGACGCCGGCCGCCACCGCCGCCACGCCGGCGAAAACGACCGCCCCGGCCACCCCGGCCAAGACCACCACGGGCAAGACGGCCAAAAGCGCCGCCGCCCCCAAGGCGGGCGCGAAGATCACGGGGGGGGCGCCAGGGACAAACCGCATCCAGCTCGCCATCCTGCTGGACACCAGCAACAGCATGGACGGCCTCATCGACCAGGCCAAGAGCCAGCTCTGGAACATTGTGAACGAGCTGTCCCGCATGAAGCGCAACGGCGTTTCCCCGGCGCTGGAAGTGGCCCTCTACGAGTACGGCAACGACCGCATCCCGGCGGGCGAAGGGCACATCCGCTGCGTTTCCAGCCTGACGACCGACCTGGACCTCATCTCCGAAAAGCTCTTCGCCCTGACCACCAACGGCGGGTACGAGTTCTGCGGCCAGGTGATCGGGGCCGCGCTGAGCGGCCTTCAGTGGAGCGCCGACCCCGACGATCTCCGCCTGGTCTACATCGCCGGCAACGAACCCTTTACCCAGGGCAGTGTCGATTACCGCCCGGTCTGTGCCCGGGCCGCGGGGAAGGGGATCGTGGTCAGCACCATCTTCTGCGGGTCTTCCCGGGAGGGGATCGAGGGGAAGTGGAAGGACGGCGCCGACGCGGGAGGCGGGAAGTTCATGTGCATCGACCAGAACAAGAAAGCCGCGGTGATCACCACGCCCCAAGACGCGGAAATCGCCCGTCTTGGCCAGGAGTTGAACCAGACCTACCTTGCCTACGGCGTCAAGGGGGCCGAGAGCAAGACGCGCCAGGAGGCCCAGGACGCCAACGCGGCCTCCGTGGGCGGTGCGGTGACGGCCCAGCGCGCCGTGGCGAAAGCCTCCACCGCCTACAACAACGCGTCCTGGGACCTCGTGGACGCCAAGAAGGAGGGCAAGGTGGACGTGGAGAAGCTCAAGGAAGAGGAGATGCCCGCCGAGATGCAGAAGATGACGCCCGCGGAGCGCGAGAAGTACGTCGAGGGCAAACGCCGGCAGCGCGAGGAGATCCAGGCGAAGATCCGGAAGCTCCAGGCGGAGCGTGATCAGTACATTGCCACCCAGCGCAAGGGAAACGCCGCCAGGGACACCCTGGACGAAGTCATCCTCGAATCGACCCGGGAAGCCGCCGGGCAGAGGGGGTACAAATGAACGCCCGACGCCTCGCCCTCCCGCTGCTCCTCCTGCTCGCTTCCGCTTTCGCCCTGGCCGACGGCCTCATCGTGATCCCGAGGCCGCCGGGCCCCGGCCCGGTGGCGCCCTTCCCACTGGAGGTCCGCGAGCACCGCGTGAAGGCCCTCGTCGAAGACCGTGCCGCCGTCACCGACATCGACCAGGTCTTCTTCAACCCGACCCACCTCCGGCTGGAGGGCGAGTACCTCTTCCCGGTGCCCAAGGGCGCGGTGATCTCCGCCTTCAGCATGTTCGTGGACGGCAAGGAACTGAAGGCGGAACTCCTGGACGCCGCCAAGGCCCGCCGCATCTACGAGGACATCGTCCGCACCCAGCGCGACCCGGCCCTGCTGGAGTACCTGGGCCGGGACCTCTTCAAGGTCCGGATCTTCCCCATCGAGCCCCGGTCCGAGAAAAGGGTGAAGCTCTCCTACCGCCAGGTGCTCGCCGAGGACAGCGGCCTGGTGGAGTACGTCTACCCCCTCAACACCGAGAAGTTCTCCTCGGCGCCCCTGAAGGCCGTCAGCGTGAAGGTGGAGGTGAAGTCCGCCTCCCGCCGGATCCGGACCCTGTACTGCCCCACCCACGAGGCCGAGGTGGCCCGTCACGGCGAGCGTTCGGCCGTGGTGGGCTGGGAAGCCTCCAACGTCAAGCCCGACACCGACTTCAAGCTCTACTGCGGCTTCGGCGAGGGCGACCTCGGCCTGGCGGTCCTCCCCTGGCGCCGCCCGGGCGAGGACGGCTACTTCTTCCTGAGCGTGGCGCCCGCTTTCGGGTCGAAAGCCGAGGAGACCGCCCCCAAGGACATCGTCTTCGTCTTCGACACCTCCGGCTCCATGGCGGGGGACAAGATGGAGCAGGCGCGCAAGGCGCTCCTCTTCTGCGTCAACAATCTGAATCCCGGCGACCGCTTCGAGGTGGTCCGCTTCTCCACCGAGGCGGAGGGGCTCTTCGGCCGCCTGGAGAAGGCCGACGCGAACCACGTGAAGCAGGCCGTGGACTTCGTCGGCTCGCTGAAGGCCATGGGCGGGACCGCCATCGAGGACGCCCTGAACCTGGCCCTTGCGGCCGAGGGGACCGGGGACCGGCCCCGGATGATCGTCTTCCTGACCGACGGCAAGCCTACCATCGGCGAGACGGACGAGACCCGCCTCATGGAGAAGATCCGCAAGGCCAACACGGCGTCGCTGCGCATCTTCACTTTCGGCGTGGGCTTCGACCTCAACACCCACCTCCTGGACCGCCTCACCGACGAGACCCGGGGCTGGCGGACCTACATCGCGCCCCACGAGGACATCGAGATCAAGGTCTCCGCCTTCTACTCCAAGGTCCGTTCGCCGGTCCTGACCGACCTCAAGCTGAGCGTCGAGAACGTCCGGGTTTACCAGGTTTACCCGCGGGAGCTGCCGGACCTCTTCAAGGGGTCCACCCTGACCGTCTTCGGCCGTTACAGCGGCTCGGGCGAGGGGAAGCTGGCTCTGGAGGGGAAGACCGCCGCCGGGCGCCGGAGTTTCGAGTACACGGCGTCCTTCCCCGGGGCCGCCGACCGATACGACTTCATCGCGCCCCTCTGGGCTTCGCGGCGGATCGGTTTTCTCCTGGAGCAGATCCGGCTCAACGGCGAGAACCGGGAACTGGTGGACGAGGTCACCGCCCTCGCCCGGGCGTGGGGGATCATCACGCCCTACACCAGCCACCTGATCGTGGAGGACGAGGCCCGCCGCGTGGCCGACCGGGTCCTGCCCGCCGACTTCCAGACCCTGGGCGGCGCGGCGACCTACGCCCCCGAGGCGGCGAAGAAGATGCGGGAGGAGTACGACGGGATCCGTTCCAAGAGCGGTGCCGGGAGCGTCCGGGCCAGCTCCGGCGTCCAGGACATGACCGCGGCCGAGAACATGGCCCAGGCGGCCCCGCCCAGTCCTGCCCTCGCCTACCGCGACCGGGAGGGCAAGGAGGCCAACGTCGCCCGGCAGGTCCGGAACGTCCGGGGGCGGGCCATGTACCAGTCGGGCGAATTCTGGAACGACGCGGCCCTGCAGTCGTCCCGGCCGGCCAACCTCAAGCGGATTCCGTTCGGGTCCGATGCGTACTTCAAGCTCCTGGACCAGGAGCCCGGCATCGCCGAGTTCATGTCCCTGGGGCGCAACGTGCGCTTCGTGCACAAGGAGCAGGCGTACGAGATCCACGAGTGAACGTTAGGCTGTAGGCTGAAGGGGGTTAGGCTGTAGGCTGTAGGGGTTTAGGCTGTAGGTCCGGAGGGGGTTCCCATCGGTATCGGTATCGGTATCGGTATCGCAATCGCAGTCGCAGTCGCAATCGCAGTCGCAGTCGCAATCGTAGTCGCAACCGCAACCGCAGTCGCAACTGAAGTCGCAACCGGGATCGGCGGCCGCTTGGGCGACGACAGCCCGCACCCCCCGATCTTCTCCCTGCCTTGCGGAGTGCGGCGCGCAGGCTGCCGGAGCGCCGCTTTGACCGCGCCGCACAGGCTGCCGGAGCGGCGCGGCCCCAACGCAGGCCGCGCGCATTCCGGAAGAGAGAACGCGAGGGCGCCACGAGAAGGCATCGCCGGCCTTCGGGAGCACGTGGGCAAAACGGGATGACACTGGAGTGAAAAGGGACGAAAGGACCAAAACGACCAAAAGGACAAAAAGGACGGCCGGCACGTTGCGGGATCTTCAGGGTGGCCTGACCGCCCGGCCCCTGGCCCCTGCCGCCCGGCCCGTACCCACGGCCCCCGACACCCGACACCCGACACCCGACACCCGACACCCGACACCCGACACCCCACCCCCTCCCTCAGCCTCTTGCATTTCGCCGCCTTGCCGCCGATAATGGCAGAGCCGGCCCGTCCCGGTAAACCCGACGGGAAAAAACGCATGCGATATGACCTGCCCATCCCTCTGAACGGTTCCACCCTCCCCTCCGGGCTCGCTGCCCTGCAGGGCCGTGGCCGGCTGGTCTTCCGCGCCCTGCTCCTTGCCGGCATTCTGGCCGGGTTGATGGTGCTGGTCTTCCTCGCCCGCCAGAATCGCGTCGTCCCGCTCCTGACCCCGGGGATCGGGGAAGCATCCGAAGGTCCCGGTGTTCCCGGGCCGGGGAAGCCGACCGACCCCGTCGCCGCGGGGGCAACCCCGTCCCGCCTCGAGGACCTCGACCGCGAACGGTTGTCCAACCCTGCCCGCTATGCCGCGGAGCGCCTCTATCTTCTCCACGTGGACCTCCTGGCGGCTTCCGGCCGTGAGGCCGACGCGGCGGGGATCTGCGAGGTGTGCGCCGCCTCCGACCCGCTCTTCCGCGACCACCTGCTCCGTAAACTGGCGGGGTTGTACCGGGTGCTCGGCCGGCGTCCCGAGGAGCGGGCGGTCCTGGGCCGGTTGGCGGCCTCCGCCGGGCCCGGTGAAGGGGACGACCTGGCGTTCCGCCTGGCGGAGAACCTGGCCGAGTCGGGCCGCACGGAAGAGGCGCTGACCGCCTTCCAGGCCTTGCGCCAGGGTCGCGGGGGCCGCCGCGCCGACGCCCTCCTGGCGGAAGCCCGCCTCCAGGTGGGTCGGAAAGCCTGGGAGGAGGCGTTCCCCCTCCTGGTCGAACTGACGGAGGGGGAGCGTTACCCCCGACAGGAGGCCCCCGCGGCCCTCCTCGTTGCTGCGACGCCCGAGGTCCTCGAGCGGTTCCGGGCCTCGGAGGAACTCCTCTCCGAGATTGCCCTCTCCCTCCTCCGCCACCGCGAGCTGGCCCCGGCGCTTAAACTGACGGAGGAACTCCTCCAGCGCTTTCCCGACTCGGCCCGGCGGTGGGAGTACCTCTTCGCGATGGCGCGCATCGCGGCGTACGACGGCGACGTGGACGGCGCCCTCGCCCGCTACGGCCAAGCCTTCGCCGCGGCGCCCGAGGGGAAGGCTGCGGGCGTAAGGGTCGCCGTGGCGCGCCTGAACCTGATGCACGGCCGGGATGCCGAGGCGGCGAAGCAGTACCGCCGGCTCCTGTCCGAGGCGAAGGCCCACGGGACCCTCTGCGACGCGTACACCCACCTCTCCAACCTGGAGCGCCGGGCCGGGCGGCCCGGTCCGGCCCGGGAGCTGCTCCGGCAGGGGGCGGCCGCCCTGACCCGCGGCTACCGCCTCAAACTCCAGTACCGCCTGGCGATTCTGGACCTGCGGGACGGGAACGCCCGGAAGGCCCTGGCGGCCCTGCACTCCATCCGGCGTCACCTGCCCCGCCAGGCCGGGCCGGACCTGCCGGAACCCGACGAGATCGACTTCTTCGAGGGGAGCGCGCGCGCGGCGCTCAAGGATTACCGGGGGGCCCTGGACACCTGGCTGGACGGTTGCAACAACGCAGAAAGCTACTACGCGTGGCGTTGCGAGGACGCCGCCCGGGACCTTCTCCGGACCCGGCCGGCGCTCGGTTCCGCCGCCGTGGCCCGACGGATGGAAAGACACGCCGCCGCCCTGAAGCGCCGCCGCCCGACGGACGCCTTCCGGGAGCTGGGACGCGTTCACGTCGTCCAGGGCGAATCCGCCGCCTGGACCGCCGGCCTGGCCGACCTCGTGCCGATCCGGGCACGGCTGGAACTCCTGAACGGGCTCGCTGCGCCCGAAGCGCCCCCGTCGGTCCCGGAGGGGTCGTCGGACGCGCTCCGGCGGGCCGTCGTGTTCCACCGCCTCGGGCTGTACCTCCCGGCGGCCGGTGCGTACGCCGCATCCGGAGAGGGGGAGTTCGCCCTCGCCTTCGGCCTGGAGGGTAACCGTGCCGGCCGGGTGAAGGATTACCTGGTGGCTTCGCTCCAGGCCCGGGGCGGTGATTTCCGGAACGCGCATCGCGGCGGTCAGCGACTCTTTTCTCAGTACCCCGCCGGGACGCCCCGTGCTCTCTTCAACCCCGGGATCACCGCCCTGTGCTGGCCCGAGGCTTACCCGGAGCCGGTCCGCCGGCACGCGGCGGAAAACGGCGTCGATCCCGGCCTGGTCTGGTCCGTGATGCGCGCCGAGAGCCGGTTTTCCCCCCGCGCCCACTCGCCGGCCTCGGCCCGCGGCCTGATGCAGGTCATGCCCGACACCGCCCGGGGCCTGTGCGCCCGGGCGAAACGGCCGCCCCCGGCGTCCCCGGAGGCGCTGTACGACCCGGATTTCAGCATCACCCTCGGCGCCTTCTACCTGGGGGAGTCCATGCGGGAGTTCGACGACCCGGGCGCCGCCGCGGCCTCCTACAACGCCGGCTTCGCCCCGGCCCGCTACTGGCGGGGCCTGAGCGCAGCGGCCGGGGACGACTTCTTCATCCCCGAGATCCACATCGGCGAGACGCGGCGCTACGTGAACCGGGTGCTGGCGGCCTGTCGTCTCTACAAAGCCCCCTACCCGGAGGCGGCCGCTCAACCTTGACGCGGTCGCAAAAAGTACCATCACCCTCCGGGTAATGGCTCAAACAAAGGCTTTACAGACACTGTTCCGTCCGTCTTCCGACTTTTTGCGAACCCGTCAAGCCTGTGTGGTTGAGGAAGGATCGTGCCCGAAGAACCTTCCGCCCTGGCCCGGGGCATTGTCGGTCGCGACGGCGGCGGCGACGGCGATACCGATGCCGATTGCGACGGCGATACCGATACCGATACCGATTCCGATACCGATTCCGATTCCGACCCCGACGAAATCCCTCCGAACCTACAGCCTACAGCCCAACCCGGATAAACCGGAGAGAAACCACGGATGAACACGGATGGACACGGATCATCCGGACGCTCCAGAAAAAAACAGGCGGTTTTTACCTCTCGCAAAGACGCAAAGACGCCAAGCCTCGCAAAGCCGGAAGCGGAAAAGGGGGATTCCTTTGCGAGGCTTTGCATCCTGGCGTCTTTGCGAGAGGCCTGTTACGTCGATTCCGGACCCGGATCGGCACAAGCGTGGCAAACCGGACGACGCTGCCGGGATTCCCTTCTTCGTCCCCGCATCGGGTTTCCCCGCTCTGAAAGCGGTGGGAGCCCACCGACGATTTCAAATCTTGCTCATTTTGCCAAAGAATTTACTTTGAAGGGACTACAGCCTACAGCCTACAGTCTACAGTCTACAGTCTACAGTCTACAGCCTACAGCCTACAGCCTAAACCCCTTCCCCCTAATACTGCACCACGTGGAACGTCGGCCCGGGATTGGCGCCCTCCGGGACGCAGAAGGTGATGAAACGGTCCTCGGCGTTGGGTCGGGGGGCCTTGACCAGCCGGCGGTAGAAGTCCCAGCGGATCGGGACTTGGGGCGCGGTTCTCCGCCGGCTCTCCACGTAATCGTAGGCCGTGTGGCAGATGCGGAAGCGGAGTTGCGGGTCCATCACCAGCCCGTCGAGCATCTGGATCATCTCGGCCCCGCTGCGGAAGAAGCGGCCGGTCACGTCGTGCTCCACCGTCCCCCGGTAGGCGGGGGCGTCCTGGACCACGGCCGCTGCGCCGAAGGCGGCGTACTCGAGGAACATGACGTCGGAGCGCGACCGGTTGTGGGGCGTGTCGGCGAGGGGGGCGATCCCGATGTCCAGCCCGGCGAGGAACTGGTAATAATCCTCCAGGGAACCGGACTCGTGGCGCCGGATCAGCGGCGGGGACGACTGGAAGAGGCCCTGGACCGGCTCGTCCCCCAGGATGGCCAGGAGGACGTCCCCGCGGGCGCGGGCCCACCCTTCCAGCAGGGGGGCCAGCCGCGCCATCTCGGCGAGGTCCGTGAGCGGGCCGCCCCACCCCACCACGACGGGCTTGTGCTTCCGCAGGGTCTTGAGGGGGGGGAGGTCGTCCATCTGGCTGGGGAACACCACCGAGGGGACCCCCGGGACGGCGAACCGTTCCTGGAGGCCCGGGCAGGGGAACTGCAGGGCGTCCACCCGCACCGCCGCCCGGAGAAGCGGGAGCCGGAGGTCGGCCAGGTAGTCGTCGAGTTCGGGATGCCCGGAGGGGGAGGTGATGTCGGCGGCGATCTCCAGGATGGTGGGGCAGCCGTCGGCGCGGCGCATCTCCAGCCACGACTCGTGCTCGCCGCCGGGGGTCATGTAGAGGACCAGGAGGTCCGCCGACGCGGCCAGGTGGGGGGCCGCGATGGCATCCTCCCGGCAGACCACCGTGTAGATGCCGGACAACCCGGCCAGTGCGCGGGCGGGGGAGAGCACCCGGTACCGGAGCGCATCCTCCCAGGTGGTGGCCGAGTAGATGAACCCGATGAAGAGGGACGTGTCCTCGCTCATTCCGCTCCTCCCATCCGGCACCGGGTTCGATGCCGGGGTTGAAGACTCACTATACCACAACGGGCGCCCCGTGGGTTCAATCTTCCTGCTCGCGGCGCTGGCGGCGGAACGGGGGCGGACACCTCGCGGGGAGTGAGCATTACGGTGACGTCCCCCGGTCCGGACGAAAAACCACCGCCCCATCAATTTTCGAACTTTTTCCCCCGTCGGATCGTACTGTTTCCTGACGCGGCGCCATTCCGGTCATTTCGCTTCCGGGAACCGCGCCGGGCTGATCGGCCCGGGCGGCCGGCCCCGGCGACACGGGAGCCTCCAAGGTCAAGGCTCCCGCTCGGGAGGGGAGCGCCGCGACATCAAGGAGGATCCACCATGAAAAAGGTTCTGCTCGTCGCCTGTCTTTCCCTGACGCTGCTTCTCCCCGCGGCCTTCGGCCAGACGGCCCAGCCCGGCCCGAAGGCCGCCGCCGCGGCCCCGGCGGCGAAGCCGGCCCCGAAGGCCGCCGCCACGAAACCGGCGGAGCCGGGCGCGCCGGCCAAGTACCTTCAGGCCTATTACCTCGAGAAGGAGAAGGGGGACTACGCCGGCGCCGCCCGCCTGTACGAAGCCGTGGTCGCCGCGAAGACCACCCCCGCGGAGTGGTTGGCCGTGGCCCGGGAACGGCTGGCGGCCTGCAAGGAGGAGGTGGCCGTGACCGACCTGGCCGCCCTGATGCCGCCCTCCCCGATGGCTTACCTCGAGATCGTCCGGCCCGGTGAGCACCTCCGCGGCCTGCTGGACCAGCTCGGCCTCCTGGCCGGCAAGGAGGCCCCGGCCGAGGGCGCCCCGCCCCGCCTCGCCCTCGACCCCAAACTGGTGGAGGGACTGGTGGGCGCCAAGGGCGTGGCGTTGGCCGTCACGTCCCTTGACCCGGAAACCATGCGGCCTTCCGGCGTCCTGGTTTTCCACCCGACGCACATGGACTTCCTCAAGAGTCTCGCCGAGACCCTTCTGCCCATGGCTCCCGTGAAGGTCCAGACCCTCCGCGGGTACAAGGTCTACGCGATGCAAGGGGTCTTCTTTGCCCTGACGGAACGGTTGATCGTTCTGGGGACCTGCCCGACGGAGATCGAGGCGGTCCTGACGCGCCTTCAGACCCCGGGAGCGCCCTCCCTGGCCACGGACCCGAAGATGGCCGATTTGCTCAAGGGTCGCAGGGAAGGCCTGCTGTTCGCCTACGTCAGCCTCAAGCCCTTCCTCCCCATGATCGGGCAGGGCCTGGACGCCATGGCCAAGTCCAATCCCCAGATGGGCATGTTCGTCCCCATGCTGGACGCGAAGAGCCTGAACGCCCTCAGCGGGCTGATCAACCTCGACAAGGAGGGGCTGCGGACGAACCTGTCCCTCCGGCTCGACGCCGGGCACCAGAACCAGTTCTTCAACTTCCTTCACCGGGCGCCTCTTGATCGCGATGCCCTGCGCGTGGTGCCCGAGGGCGCGGTGGCCCTTCTGGCCATCTCGCTGAAGGAGCGTCCCGCCGCCGCGACGCCGGCCGCGGGAGGGGCGGACATGCTCATGGAAATGGGTCGCCGGGCCTTTCCCGATGTTGACGGGGTTGTCCTCTACGCCCTTTCCCCGGTTCCGCCGGCCGAGGGCCAGCCGCCCCTTCCCGACGTCGTCGCCGCCATCACCCTGAAAGATCCCGCGAAAGTCCAGGGGTACTGGTACCCGATGCTGGGAATGGCTTCCGTGGCGGCCGGCGGTTCCTCCAAGGAGGGGACCCCGCTCGAGATCGACGGAACGCCTGCCCGGAGCTTCTCCTTCGGGAACATGACCCTCTACACCGCCACCGTGGGGAACCAGTTCTACATGGGGTCCACCCCCTCGGCCCTGAAGCGGACCCTGGACCCCCGGCGGGCGGGGAAGTCGGTCCTCGACGACCCGGCCTTCGCGCCGTCGCTGGCACGCCTCGGCCCCGGCACCACCCTGGTGTTCTTCGTGGACGCCGGCCGCGCCATGGGCATGGCCCGGATCTTCATGCCCCCGGCCGAAGCCGCGGGGATCGAGCCGTACCTCGGCCTGTTCAGCCGGATGTCCTCGGCCCTGACCCTGGACCTGACGGACCACCTCATGAGCCTGACCTCCACCGTGACCGGCCTCCCCGACATCAGCGGGGTGATCATGAAGGCGCTGGCGGAGGAACGGGAACGTGAAAGCCGCGACCAGGCCATCGACGCCGCCGTCGAAGCGGAGCAGTGGGACCAGGCCCTGACCCTGCTCGACCAGCGCCTGGCGAACGACCCCGACGATGACGACGCCCTGATGCGGAAGTTCAAGGTCCTGGCCGTGCACAAGAAAGACATGGCCGGCGCGACCGCGGCGGCGCAACCGCTGGCCAAGTCCATGTGGGAGGACGCCAAGGCCCTCAACAACCTCGCGTGGGCCCTCCTCACGGAGGAGCGCTACGGGAAGAACTTCAACGCGGTCGCTCTCGAGATGGCCCGGCGGGCCAACGAACTCACCGGGATGAAGAACTGGTTGTTCCTCGACACCCTGGCAGTGGCCGAGTTCGAGGCCGGAAACCCGGCGAAGGCCGCGGAGCTCGAGGAGATGGCCATCGAACGGTACATGGCCGGCAGGGAGGACCTTGCAACCCTGCAGAAATCCCTGCAGAAGTTCCGCGAATCCGCTTCCAAGTGAGACCGGGCGGGGCCCGGCGGCTTCCGGCCGCCGGGTTCCCGCTCGTTTTTGACTTTTTTCGACCCCGGCAATATTGACACGGTCGGAAAAAGCCCTATTTTGCCCGCGAATCACGCGAATGAACGCGAATCAGAAATCAATAGATATTATTCGTGTTATAAATTCGCGTATATTTGTGTTATTCGCGGGAAATCCCCCTTTCGCGACTTTTTGCGGGCTCATCAATATTGAACCCAAAGACGGCGGTCGGACCTGGGAGGGCTTGGCGGACTGAGGCCCGCAGCCGGGTGAGCCCCGCGCCTGGAGGCCGATCCGTGCGGCTTCCGGGCCTTCGGCCCGAGCCCCTGCAACCGGACCGCCTGTTTTTCCTCCAACCTTCTCCCCTGCCTGTGGTATTTTGAAAAGAGCGGGCCGAACAGGGGAGCATCATGCACAATCCCGAGACGATTGAAGAACTGGCCTGGCGCGTCCTGGACGGCGAAGCGACGCCGGAGGAAGCGGCACGGTTGGAATCCCTCTCGGCGGCCGACCCCGAGGTCGATCGCCTCCGCCGGGAGATCGGGACCCTTGCGACGAAGCTCCGGGAGAATCGAGACGTCGATATCCCCCCCGACCTCGAACGCGGGATCCTCGAAGCCCTTCCGCGGCCCGTGCCGTGGTTGAAGCGGCTCTTCGGTCTCGCCGGCGCGGTGCGGGGGAACGGCGGTCCTGCGACCCAGCAAGGAGAAGGAGGAATCATGCCCGGTTACAACCGTTTCCCGCTGAACCGCCTGGTGGTGATGGCGGCCGTGTGCAGCCTGGTGGCGTCGGCCGTCGTCTTCGTCACCCTGAACTACCCCTCCGTGGAGGAGTGGAAGACCATGGGGGCCATCGGCCGGAGGGATGTGTACCGGGAGCCCCAGGCAGGGCTTCCGGAGGGGACGGTGCAGGCCCCCAACACCCTCAACGCGGAGGCCTTCCGGCGGTGGACCCGGAGCGCCGAGTTCAAGAGCATGTGCGGCTCCGAGACCTACAAGATGCTCTACAGCCGCCCGGACGCTTTCCAGTCCCTGCTCCAGAACGAGGCTTTCAAGGACCTGGTCCTGGGCACCCAGGCGGGCGGCAGTTCCCTGATGCAGAATGCCGCCTTCCTGAACCTCCTGCAGAGCAGCGATTTCAAGATCGTTGTCGGGAGCGCCGCCTTCCAGGCCTCCGTCAAGAGCGCCTACCAGTCGGCCTACGGGACGATCCTGACCGGGAGTTCGGCCGGGTTCGGGCCGACCCTCCCCCAGAGCGCGCTGCAGGCGTCGGGGCAGGCCTCGCAGGCTGGGGGATCTTCGCTGCAGTCGGCCAACCAGGCTTCCCTGGGCGCCGCGAGCGCGCTGCAGTCCAACAACGCGGCCGCATTCGGGCCCATCATCTTCAGCCAGCTGCAGTCCGCCAACAAGTCCTCCTTCGGGCCCATCGTCCTGAGCGCCCTGCAGAACGTCCTCCAGAGCGCGGATTTCCAGGGGCTGCTCCAGGTCAAGGCCTTCCAGGACATCCTGGCCAACAGCGCCTTCGCCCAGCTCATGAACAACCAGGCCTTCGGCATCGTCCTGTCCAACCTGCAGTCGTTCGAGAGCCTGGCGTCCAACGCCGCCTTCAAGAGCCTCCTGGGCAGCGAAAACCTCCAGGCGCTCCTGTGCGGCCAGGCGTTCCTCTCCACCTTCCAGAACAACGCGGACTTCAAGAACCTCTCTGGGAGCGCGGATTTCCAGGCCCTGGCCAAGAGCGCGGACTTCCAGGCCGTGATGAAGAGCGCCGAGTTCCAAAGCACGTACGGGCCGACGTTCCTGAGCCTCCTGGGAAGCCAGGATTTCGGCGCGATGCTGAAGAGCCAGGCCTTCCAGTCCTACGGGTCCGCCTTCTTCTCCCAGCTGGCGGCCAACCCCACCTTCCTGAGCCTCCTTCAGAGCCAGTCCTTCGCGGCCTTGGCCAACGCCGGGATGCAGGCGGGCAACCTCGGGAATCTCTGGGAGAATGCCGCTTTCCAGTCGCTCCTGAAGAGCGGGCCCTTCCAGGCCCTCGGCCAGAACCAGTCCTTCGAGAGCTTCGTGAAGAGCGAGGCCTTCCAGGCCATGCTCGGGAACTCCCCGCTTCTCCAGCTCTGCAGCCACCCTTCCTTCGCGGGCCTGGTGGCTTCCGGGTCCTTCGGCGCCCTGGCGGGATCGAGTTCCTTCCTGAGCCTGTGCAAGAATGCCGCCTTCTTCAGCGTGCTGCAGAGTGCGCCCTTCCAGAACCTCATGCAGAACGCCCCGTGTGCCGCGATGCTGCAGAACGGCGCCTTCCTGTCCACCCTCGGGAGCTTCGGGCCGGCAGCGTTCCTGAGCACCCTCAACAACAGCGCCCAGACCCAGGCGGCGTTCGGCAGTCTCTGAGCCGGCGTCGGAACGGCGGAGGATCGACGGGCGGCACGGGGTGACCCGTGCCGCCGTTTTTTCAGGGGGGGGCGAGGCCCTCAGGGACCCGTGATCCGGATCCCGTGGTTCCGGATGGCTGTCCGAAGGGCGTCGACGAGACCCCCGCCCGCCCGCCCGACGTCCGGGTCGTCCTTCCATCGCCGGGAGGCGTCGTCGGACTCGGGAAAGGACCGAAAGTGCTTCAGGATGATGGCGTCGAGCCGCTCCTTCAACAGACGGCTATCCAGGGAGCCCTCCACGAGGCAAGCCTCCAGGCGCGGTGAGGACAGGAAATCCCTCATCTCGGCGAGAGCGCCCAGGAGGCGTTCCCGGTCGGTGCGCCCGCCGTGGGGAGGGGTGGGCCGGGCGAGCGGGGGCGCGGGGGCGTCGGCCCCGGTCCACCGCGTCGCCCGCCGGCTCTCCACGGCCTCCGCCAGGGGGCGGGTGCAGGCAGGGTCGGTGCAGACGATTCGGTCCGGGTCGATGAAACAGTCAAGACCCGCCTCGGGGCCCAGGTTGCGCGCGGCGAGGGTGAACCCCCAGGGGCCAACCGTCCCGGAGAAACGGTAACCCTCGCGGTCGGCATACCCTGCGACGAAGCGGTCGTCGAGGTACCCCTGATCGACCAGCTCGGCCAGGGTGACGTCCGGGGCCCCGGGGACGGCATGACGTTCGGCGTAGGCGGCGGCCGCATCCGCGAGCCGGTGAAGGGTGGTGACCACGGCGGCGGGGGGAGGCCCGGGTTCCGCACGGCCCGGCGTGTCGTCCGGCAGCGGGGTTCGCGGCGGGTGGTAGTCCGCCAGGGGGGCGCCCCGGGGCAGGGGGGGGGCCGTTCGGGAGCACCCGGCGGCCAGGAGCACGGAGAAGGCCAGGCCGAGGACCTGCGCCGTGGAACGTCCATTTCGGAACATGGCAGCCTCCGGGGTGATGCGTCGGGCCCATGATAGCACCCGCCGCCCGGCCCGGCAACGGGAAACCGGCGGGGGCGGCCGACGGGCGGGGCCGCATTTCCCCTTGACCCGGCGCCGGATTAATCTATACTTTACCTGACTTTTCCAAAACGAACCGCGTGCCCTCCCGGTACGCGAATTCAGCGCCAAGGAGGCCACGATGGATGTGAAAGGCAAGTTGAGTTCTCTCGCGGGCGGCCCGGCCTGGGCCCTGCTCGTCATCGGCCTGGTCCTGGTGCTCCTGGCCCCCGCCCTGGTCTGGAACCGCCAGGCGTCCTACCGGGGTCTGAGGGTGCAGCTCGACAACCTCTCCGAACTCAAGGACCTCGAGCTCGGCAAGATCCGCAAGGACCAGGAGAAGGAGCGCAAGACCGAGGAGGACGCGGAGAAAGCGCTCAAGGAAAAGGAGGACCGGACCCTGCAGGACCTCCAGGCCGCCGCCTTCACCGCCACCCCCGAGCAGGCGGCCGCGGTCGGGAAGCAGCGGGACCAGATCACCCAGGCCCAGCGGAAGCGCGCCGACGAAGCCCGGGCCCGGGAGGACAAGCGCACGAAAGACCTCGAGGCCAAAACCGAGGAGATCGCCAAGAAGTACGACGAGGAGACGCTCAAGCGGCAGCTGCTGGACGAGCAGATCGCGCTGGCCGGCGCCCGGTCCGACATCTGGCTGGGTTTCTTCGGCAGGCTCTTCATGATCCTCTCTCTCCTCCTCATGACCCTGGAGAGCGAGGGGCTCCGGCAGAAGGTGCTGCTCGCCGTCCTGGTCCTCGTGCTGCTCACGCTGCTGCCGGGGCCGGGCCTGTCGCTGCGCGCCAACCTCGGCGCCCCGGACACCGGCGCCGAGTACTCCCGGCCGTCGAAGTAGCCGGGCCCAAGTGGCCAGGGGCCGTCCCGGCGCGGGCGCAAGGGGCGGGGGAAGGTTGGGGTCGGGCCGCACCCGTTCCCCGGGCTGCGGCGGGCGGATGTGGTCCGCGCCGGGACGGCGCATAGGAACGCAAAGGGTTAAGGTCGCCGGGCCGTCGGGCCGCACCGCTTTCCCCGGGGCCGCGGCGGTCGGGCTTGGTCCGAGCCGGGACGGGGCGTACGAACGCAAGGGGAAGGAAAGCCCGGCGGTCGGGCCGCACCCATTCCCCGAGGCTCGGCAGTCGGGCTTGGTCCGCGCCGGCACGGCGCGTACGAACGAGGGGGCGGCCCCCGTGAAAAAAACGGTTGACAGATCGCCCGAGGCGCGTATAATGCCGCCTTTGTGAGTGGGTCTTTGGGTGTCAAATGGTGTTAAGCCGAGGTAGCTCAGTCCGGTAGAGCAGGGGACTGAAAATCCCTGTGTCGGCGGTTCAATTCCGTCCCTCGGCACCAACTGCTTGTCCGGCAACGGACGACAAAGTCAGAAGCCCTTGAGAAATCAAGGGCTTTTGCTTTTAGTACTGTCCGGTAAAGACCGGCAGAGACCCTTGAAATCCGCATTCAAGTAGGGTACCATTTGAGTGACCAGGATGTGCTCCGAAGGGTGGTACCCTAATTGGGAGGATCTTTCGATGGCTAAACGAAAACGCGATGCCTTGGCCGATGTCCAGATCCACAAGGCCAAACCAATCCAGTGACCGGGATGTGCTCCGAGGGGTGGTACCCTAATTGGGAGGATCATTAGATGGCTAAACGAAAACGCGATGCCCTGACCGATGTCCAGATCCGGAAGGCCAAACCAAGGGAAAAGCCCTATAAACTAGCAGATGGTCGGGGGCTATATCTGTACGTCAAACCGAACGGCTCCCGGTTGTGGCGTATGGATACCCATGTTTCCGGCCGCTGGAATACGCTGTCTTTTGGCGAATATCCCTTAATTAGCCTCAGAGAAGCTAGGGACAAGAGGGATGAATCCCTAAAACTCAAGTTAGAAGGGCGGGATCCTGCTCTGGTCAGAAGAGCTATAAAGAAAGCACAGGCATCCGACCAGATGACTTTCGAGGTTGTTGCCCGGGAATGGCATGGCAAGAATCTGGAAATTTGGACACGTGGCAACGGTGAGAGAATTCTTCGTTGGCTCGAGAAGGATGTCTTTCCCTACCTCGGGAGCCGGCCGATCGCACAGTTAGTGGCCATGGACGTGTTGCCCGTCTGCCAGCGGATCGAGGCCAGGGGAGCCCGGGACACCGCCCACCGGGTTCTGCAAACCATCAGTTGCGTTTTTCGCTTTGCGGTGGTCACCGGGAGGGCTACTGGAGATCCGACATCTTCACTGCGAGGAGCCCTGGCTCCCCATCGCCCCAAGCACAGAGCCACTCTGATTGAGATGAATGAAATCGGGATGCTGTTGCGGGCGATGGACAACTACCAGGGAGACCCCGTCACACGAGTCGCCTTGAGGTTGACCCCCCTGCTGATGCTTCGGCCCGGTGAACTCCGCCGCCTGGAGTGGTCGGAAATCAACCTGGAAACCAGCATGATCAAGATTCCGGCTGAGAAGATGAAGATGCGTTCTCCCCATCTTGTCCCACTATCACGGCAGGCGGTAACCCTGTTGAAAGAAATCCTCCCCTTGACCGGTGATGGGAGCTACGTCTTCCCCTCAGCTCGAAAGGACGGCCGGTCTATGTCTGAAAATACAATCCGTTCCGCCCTAATCCGTTTGGGATATAAAGGAGACGAACAGACCGCTCACGGCTTTCGGGCCATGGCCAGCACCATTCTGAACGAGCAAGGCTTTCACCCCGATGCTATCGAGCGGCAGTTGGCCCACTCTGAGCGGAACAAAGTCCGGGCCGCCTACAACCATGCGGAGCACCTTCCTGAACGCCGACGCATGATGCAAGATTGGGCGGATTGCCTGGACAGACTCCGCGAAGACAAGTCCGATCCAAGGAAAAGTCAGTCGTGACTTTGCCGGACAAGGAGTACTTGAATCAGGGCTAGATCGAAGTGGCATGAGCAAGTATTGGCGTGACGATGCTCTCCTTTGAACGAAGAAGTTTCATATCGCTGTATAAAGATTTACCACTTTACTGCCCAGGCGTATCGCTGGGAATGGATATCATTTCAATTCATGGATCTTGAACGCATTGCTGTCGGTTTCTTCGGAAAGAGCTTTTAAGAGTGCATCAGAGATGCCCATGGGCAGAATAGCCTTGATCTCTAGACTTACACCAAAAATTGCGGTGGGATCCTGGGCAATGAGGCTGATGATCGTGTCGGACAATCCAATCAGGCGCTTTTTCACGACGGAGGGCTCAATATTCACTAGCCCATAGAGTGCGCATGGCTTGGCCCTTGCCGAGAATTCCTTGCCTCTTGGTGCAGAACGAGGGGAACAAGTATTGAGGCGGTTTTTCTGCTCGATCTCTTCTCCCTGGTTTATGCATCTTGCGGACTGTTTTGATGAGGGGTTTTGTCCGTCACTCAATCCAGGTGAGTATTCCATCGGAGACAAACCGTGTGTGTCGTTTGTTGAAACGAAACTCTCCCGTATTGCTCGTTCCTGTTCAGCAGTGGGGAAGATCTTCTCCCGCCTTATGTTTTTCAGCATTCTCTTCATTATGGCAGGATCAAGCCCTTGTCGAATCTGTTTTTTTGCCTCGAGCATCTTCTGACGAGCGTCCTGGATAGAAATCTCAGGGTATGAACCGAAACTCAGGTTCTTCCATTTGCCTATACTGTTCCGGAAATCCAGGCGCCAAAGCTTCGCGCCGGTTGTGGAGATGTACAGATACAACCCGCCGCCGTCCGTCAGTTTGAACGATTTTTCCTTCGGTTTCGTCTCCTGAATTTTGGCATCGGTCAGCGCATTCCGTTTTCTTTTCATTCGCAGAACCTTCTCATCAAGATCGTGCTCCATTCATAGAATCGAATACCTTTATAAATACCCTGTTATTGTTGAGTTGTCAATACAATGAAAGAGCAAGGATGAAGGAAGGCCGGAAACTGCTGCTCTTGCGGATCGCGGGAGGTGAAAAAATACTCATGGTATTAACGTTCAGCCGCGAGCGTTTCAAAAACATGCTGGAGATCTATCTTGAATGCCAACCGGAGATGGTCTCAGATTCTAGTCCCTGGATCAGGAGCGGATCGTCCACACGCTAGAGATCCTCATCGACGAATCTACCCGGACGTAAGCCTCACTTCTTTTTCTCGAGGAGTCCCGGAGTTGACCTGCCGCTCGCACAGCGCTTTGGTATTTCTGCGAGAGGGTGCCCGCGAGGCCACGTTCTGGCAGCGAGAACCCTGGTCGATTTCGGCCTCTGGGCACCGGATTGAGAATATTGATGGGCCATGTCCAGTATCTGCCCCCTGGATCCCATGAGTTTCGGCTTGCCTATATGCATGATCATCGAAGAGTTGAAAACCATGTCAATCTCAATAAACATGGGCTTGAAACAGATTCCAACGGCATCAGAACAAAAGATCGCCGCCCTCCCCAACCCGCTCCTGGGAGGGGACGGATCCTTCCGGCTGCCTCGTTGGCAGCATTTGGTTCGTAAGCTGTTCCGGATCCTTGGCTTCCTCTTGTGAACCTGTAAGCTCCATTGACTGATCAGCATAGCGGTCCAGGAAGTGCGGTGCGACAGGATCATAGAATGACCGGGGGATGACTCCTTCGGAGATGCCGTGGCCGGAGACCTTGACGACGCAGTGGAAGTCCGGCTGGTTGATGAACTCCGACGGCAGGATGAGCTTCTCGGTCTTGTCCTGGTCGGTGAAGGATTTCCGGTCCCCCGACTCCCGGGGGCTCATCTGGCGGGACCCCATCACCTTGATCACCTCCCGTTCCCCGATGCTCTGGCTCAGGAAGTCCGCGGTGTCCGGGTCGTTCAGCCGCAGGATGAAGTTCGTGTTGAAGTTGTTGTAGAAGGTCCGCCGGTTGGCGCGCCCGTAGATGTCCTCGATGCGGCCGAGGTCCTGGTTGGCCACCAGGAGGCACCCGCCCTTGGAACGCGCCACCGTCAGGAGGTCGAAGAGGACGGAGATCTGGTCGAGGCTCCCGATCTCGTCGATGCAGAACCAGATCCGGCGGTTTTCTTTCCGGTCGGTGTCGGGCAGGGAGAGGGTCTCCCGGATCATGACGTCGAAGGCGAAGGTCATCAGGGGCCGGAAGATCGAGGCGTAGTTCTTGATGTTGAGGAGGAAGAGATTCCGGCCCCGGGAGGACGTGATGAAGTCCCGGAAGGAGAAGGGCCCGTCCAGGCCCGAGAGGTAGCGGAAGAAGGAGATTTTCTCGGTGAGCACGGAGATCACCGAGGCCCCGGGGCCCTTGTTCTGGGTGTCGATGTGCTTGAGGGCCATGCGGTGGTGGAGCGGGAGCGCCTGGAGCTGGTGGGCGATGTCCGGCAGGTCCTGGCAGAAGAAGTCCCAGATGTCGGCGTTGGCGCGCTTGCCGGAGAGGTGGAGGAAGCGCAGGCCGGCGACGAAGACGTCCTTGGCGGCGTTGAGCCAGAAGGGGTCGGCCACGGCCTCCTTGGGCGGGGTGAAGACGATCTTGGCATACACGTCGAAGTCGGCGTCGGAGCGGATCTCGTTGAAGAAGGACCACCGCAGGCAGCGCCGGTCGAAGGGGTAGAAGACCAGGTCGGGCTCGACGCCGAAGGCCCGGAGGGTTTCCGGGGCACCGTCGAGGAAGTGCTTGGACAGGAACTCCCCCTTGACGTCGTAGATGATCATCTTCTCGTGGGTCCCGTGTCTTTTCACCCGCTGCACGAGCTGCCGGACCACCTGGTTCATCAGGACGCTCTTGCCCGTCCCCGTGGTCCCCATGATGAGAACGTGCTTGGTCTCGCTGTCCCGGGGGAAGTCCAACCCGCAGATCTTCAGGTTGAAGGCCCCGGGGCCGTCGTCGGCGTCCACGGTCTTTTTCATGCCGTCCTGCAGGGCCTCGAAGGGCACCTTCGCCGCCCCCCGCAGGAAACGGTCGCCGGAGAGCTTGCGCGAACGGTGCAGGAAAAACGCGACGTAGGCGACGGCCAGGAGGTAGACCAGGAAGGACCACCGGAAAACGGAAACGAAGGTCGCTTCGAACGCCGCGATCCTTCGTCCCAGGTAGCGGTCCAGGCCCTGACGGTACTCCGAAACGGGGACGGTGGTCTTCCCCGGAAAGAACCCCCTCACTTCGGCGTGGGGTGTGACCCGGGACTCCCGCCCGAAGAGGACGAAGGACGGCAGGTAGTATTTCCAGAGCACGCTGAAGGGGAGGGTTTTGGTCAACCCCGGCCGAACCTGGAAGGTGAACTGCTCACGGTAGGCACTGCGGGCGACCAGCGCCACGAGGGTCACCTGGATCACGAGGCAGACCAGCAGGGCGAGCACCCCCATCTTGACCCACATCTTGACGTCGGCCACCATGGCCTCGTGCGCTTCGTAGCCCCTCGGCATCCTCTTCCTCCGTTCAGCGGTCGAGTTCGTGGGTGACGGCGTGGTCCTGGGCCTTCAGGATGGACCGTTCCGCTTCGGCTTCCTTCGGTTGGCAAAGAAAACCCTTCTCCCCTTCCAGGCGGGAGGGTTCCTCGCCGGGGGCCCGGAGGAGGTCGGCCATTCCGACCGTCCGTTCGGGGCCCCGCCGAGTCGGGCTCCCCTCATCCAGGGAAACGCCGGTCTGTTCCTTCCCCCGGCCCTGTTCGCCGAAGTCGAGGCCGGACAGCTTCACCTGCCAGTGGGCCACTTTCTCGGCCACCCTCGCGCTGTCGTCCGTGTAGACGGTCACCTCGTGCCGGGCCCGCGAGATGTCCACGTAGAAGGCGTTCCGGCTGTTCACCCCGCCCTGGCGGGTGTCCAGGTGCACCATCGCCCGGTCGGCGGTGATCCCCTGCGCCTTGTGCACCGTCAGGGCGTAGCCGTGGTCCACCTGGTCGTAGCGGCCCAGGTCCACCGTCAGCAGCCGGCGCCCCGCCTGGATGGTCATCCGCGCTTCCCCCACCACGCGGACGGTAGCCACCTGCCCGTTCTTCACCCCCAGCTCCCGGTCGTTCTTCAGGAAGATCACCCGGTCCCCCGGCGCGAACTCCCGGGCGCCCTGGGAAGTCCGGTACTCCCGGCCCCCTTCCAGCTCGCCCCGGGCCTTGAGGTTTACCCTCACCCGCTCGTTGATCTCCCGCCGGTCCGCGTTGGTCCCCGTGACGATCACCGTCTCCCGCCTCTCCGACCGGGCGAGGGCCGCGTAGTCCTGCGCGATCCGGTTGATCCGGTCGGGTCGACTCTCAACCTGGACGATGTTCCCCCGCAGCCTTTCGAGGGCTTTCGACACGTCCCCTTGCACCGTTTCACGGACGGCCTCCCGAAGGCCCGGGTCCTTCTGGCGCTGGATATTCTTCATTTCGGCGTAGTCGATTTTGTTGCGCTCCACCAGGTTCGAGAACGCGTTCCCCGCCCCGATGGGCTGAAGTTGCTTCGCGTCCCCCGTGAAGACCACCTTCGCGTCACGCAGAATCGCCGCCTCCTGCACCTGGCGCATCAGCCGGTTGTCCACCATGGAGGCCTCGTCCACGACCCAGACCTCCTTCCCCGACGGCTTCAGCCCGGACAGGTCCCAACCGCCCTCGTTGCGCTGGTCCAGGGTGGGCGCCCGGTTGCGGGTCCTCCCCGCCTCCCGCTCCAGCGCGTTCAGGTGCGCGTGGATGGTCTTCGAAGCGATCCCTGCCTCCTTCTCCAGCCCTTCCGCCGCCTTCCCGGTGAAACAGACCCCGCGCACCGCGTACCCCTGCGCCTCGAAGATCTCCCGCGCCTGGTTGAGCATCGTGGTCTTCCCCGTGCCGGCCAGCCCCTGCACGGCGGAGAAGCGGTCCGTCGTCGTCGCCATGTGGCGCACCGCCGCCTTCTGTTCGTCGGACAGGTGCAGCGTGTCCCCCTCCGGCGTCCGCATGCCCCGCCTCAACCCCGCTTCCACCGCGGACGGGTCGATCCCGGCCACTCTACCTTTTCCATGCTCCACGTTCCGGAACACCTCCCGCTCCGTCTCCCGGCTCTCCCGGGTGCAGAAGTACTCCTTCCCCCCGAGCTCCCCCAGGCGCGAGAACGTCCGCCCCCCCACACGCTTGTCGAAGTGGGCGGCGGCATCCCCCAGGGTCACCCCGTGGCCCATCCCCCGCTTCAGCGCCTCGTCCAGGAACTCCTTCCTGGTGAACGCCACCGTGCGCCCCGACAGGCCCCGCTCCGTCTCCCGGAACACTTCTTTCGGGCTCTTCCGGTCGGTCTTTGAACCGGACGGCGTGTGAACATCGAGGATGCCGGCTTCCTTCATCGTCTCCTTCCAGGATTGACGCAGCAGGTCCATGTCGCAGTTGCGCTTCGACTCACGCGTCAACTCCCACGCCGCGTCCCGGATGTCGCGGCTCGCCGCGGACGGGTCTTTCCCCCACGCCTCCACCTTCCGGCAGATCTCCGCCCGCCGGCTGCTGAAGGCCTCGATCGCCTCCCGGGACACCCCCCGTAGTTCGAACGTCCCCTTCCGGTGGTCGACCCTGACCCCGTACCCTCGCGCCTCCAGGTTCTTCGCCAGTTCCGTCTTGTACACCAGGTCGAAGTGAAACTTGTTCTCCACCAGTGAACGGTTGTCGATGGCCCGCTCCACCCCGTCCGCGCACCGCGTCTTGTTCATCACCACCAGGTGCGTGTGCAGCTGTGGGTCCAGGTTCCGGCTCACCTCGTGGGTGAAGCGGCCACAGACCATGTTCCCCGTCCGCTCGTGGGTGATCAAGCCGTTGACCTTGTGCCTCGCCTCCACGTGGGTCTCCAGGTAGCGCGCCGTCGCCTCCACCGCCGCCGCGTGGCACTCCCGCATGTCGCGCTCCACCGTGCCCCCCTGGGCCATGGTGACGGACACCGACTTCGGCGCCGACACCGTGAAGTCGTAGGCCACCTGCGGCACCGCCCGCTCGCGGACGTCGATGCGCCCGGCGTCCACGCCGGTGCGCTCGCGGATCGCTTCCCGGTAAATGTTCCCCACGGCTTCCGCGTGCGCGAGGAAGGCCTCGTTCCCGTCGAAACGCCGGTAACCGTCCGGGGCGATCTCCGAGCGGTTCAGGACGCACAGGGTCGTCCCTTTCACCCCCTCCTCGACGCCGATCCGGCCAGCGTGCTCCCCGTTGGCCGAGAGGTACTCCCGGGCCCGCTCCACACCCAGACGGTGGGCCTCCAGCAGGACACCCTCCGAAACATTCTTCGCACTCCCGGGGTACAGGTGGATGTCAAACCCCTCCCGGTCGCCCCGCTCCCGGATGAGCGCGTTGAAGTCCTTCTGGGCGATCTCGCCGTGAAGACCCTTCCTCTCCGCCAACCGCCCCGACCACTGCCCGTGGTCCTGCGCCTTGTAGTAGTCGTCCTTGCGGTAGTAGTTGGACGTCTGGCCGCTGTTCAGGTTCGCATGCGTGATCATGGGTCAGCCCCGGTCCTGCACGGGAAAGACGTCCGGGCGGTCCGGGAAGTCCACCCGGGTCGACTCGATGTACTGGCGGATGAGCTTGTCCACCTCCGCCTCCGGCACGCCCAGGTAGCGGCCGATGATGAAGCGCACCATCTTCACCAGGACCGTGATGCGGCGGAGCAGTTGCACGTGATCGACGTTGAAGCGGTTCCAGGCCACCTTCTCCGCGTCGGTCGGCATCGCCCCGGCATCGGGAAGTGCGCGGTCGGATTCGAGAAGGTCATCTTCTTCCAGCGCGCGACTGAGGAGGTAATCCGATACCGTCTTGCCGCAGGCCGTTGCACGCTCCCGGATCTCTTCCTGCTCATCCGGTGTCAACCGGATGTGCAGGTTCTGGTTCTTCCCGTTTGTTCTCATAGTCGGTTTTTCCCCTTTTGTCGTGTACACACTGAAAATGGCTTCGGACAAGCCTTCACGATAAAACGCGAACACGGGAAACGGTGGCGAACACCGTTGTAAACACAGAACATCGTCAGTAGTAACAATGGTTTGGCCTCATGATGCCCTTTTGCCGGAGGTGCATCATGTGCGATAGGTTGCGGAGCCAGGGTTCCCTCGAGGGTTCCTTCCCTTTTTCATCGCCGGAAACCCTCAAGAAGAAGCCGTGGGGTCGTCTTTTTCCCTGGCCGGTTTTGGGTTCCCGGGCACCGGAAGCCTCGGCTGTTCGGCACTGGATCTGAGGAATTCCTTCCACTCGAGGAACTCCCTGTCCTTGACGAAGAACTTCGCCAGGATCTGGGAGACCACCCAGTTCGGCGAGGAGTCGATGGCCCGGGCGTAGAGGTCGATGTCCTGGAAGATTTCCTCCGGCAGGGTTAGGGAACGGCGGATAGTTTTACGGGGCGTCTCGTTCTTTAGCAGCATGGTTCCTCCATGAAAAGTAATCCCGTCTCCGGGGTAGGGCTCAACCTTCGTTCGCCGGGTCGATCCCGAAGAAGCTCGACAGGGTCTCGAAGTAGTCGTGTTCCGTGAAGCGTGCCGGGTCGTTGCGGATCCCTTCCTCGAGCCTGGGCCAGTCGAAATCGCCCACGATTCCCGGGCAACGCTTCCGGACGAACGCGCGGAACACGGCGAAGACCTTCCGGTAGTGAGTGCAAAGGAATTCCACATTCGACGGGTCCATTGTCACTGCGGATCCAAGGTGTAACAATTTGCCTTGGGAACCTGGCGATCGAGTTGTGAATATCGATGGCCTGTTTTCTCTGTTGATCTGTTGAGATGTTTTTATCATTTTCTTTCTCCTCCAAAGAAGTGGCCGCTTGGAATCAATCGGCTACGAATCACCTCGTCTCTTACTCTTTTCACGTCAGTGAAGCGGGAGGCTCACATTTCCTGCCGGGGCAACAGCGGGTTGCTTTCACACCATACTGATTTAGCTCGGCGGTTGCTGTGGGGCATCCCATATATTTTTCTCCCGACTAACCCGACAGTATTTCATCATCCCCTTGATTTCAGATTGGATTAACAGTGTCGTGCGAGGCTTGGGTCACCCGACGACCCCGACGAAAACATCGGGATTTTCCGGTGAATCTGGTCCGGTTGAACCCATTGCCCCAACCTGCAACTGGAAGGAATCCTCACGGTGATTGCAGAACCCCGACAAGGAATTCGATACAGAATCTTCAGGAAAAATCGGCTCGTTCGTCGAATAAGAGGTACATGGCAATTTTCTTGGGTCTTGCTCCGCGTAGAGCTTCTCGGCTGAAAGGTGAAGAACATCCCTCTGGCGTCCTTCAAGGATGCGGCGGATCTTGAGGCCCCTGTTCGGTGTTGTCGAAGATAGAAATCCTCTCTCTCTGATGCGTCGCCAGAGTGTTTCCTTCGACAATGGAAGCCGGTCATCCCCAGCAAGCTTTTGGATCACATCGTAGGCCACCGATGGCTCGAGGTAAATGTTCTGCCCTTCGACCCATCCGATTCTTTCCCCCAGGGGGCGAACACCGCTCATCTCCATACGCCAGCCCCATGGTGTAAAATTCTCGGGCATCTCTCCCCTCGGCCCCGCTAGGTGCGCCCGACCAGACCCGAGTATTGCCGACAGGAGTTCGAAGAACTTGTCCACCGGGTCTGCCGTCCGCTGATAGTCTGCTTGGGCTGTCACACCGGAGGTGAAAACCTCCCATGCATTTGCCCAGAGCCGGGTGGATTCCGCATCAGTGATGACCCCGAACTCTTGGGCAAAGAAAAGAAAAATCCGAAAGCCAGAGGCGAGTTCCGCGAAGGCGGAAGGAGCCCGAAGGTGATCCCCCAGTTGAAGAAAGCGTCTCTGAAAACCCCGAGCCAAACGGGCGCGTTGTTCGAAAACCCGATCGTGATTTTGTGCAACCCACTGAATGAAGGCGGTCAAGCAATTCTCATAGAAACCGTTTGCCGCGTCCTCGGCACATTGAGCCCAGATCCGTGAAATCCTGTACCGTTCCGATGAACCTTTCATGGGTGGAGGATCCATCTCCAGGAGAACTAGTCTGGCCCGAATGCTTTGGCCATTCGGGATGTCCTCCCCGGTTGAAAGGACCAGGCATCGTGGGGGGCGAGCCTGCCGGATGGATAGGTCCGAGTGCAGGCGTCCCCGCCCGGCATGATTTCCGATGGCTCGGAATAACCGTGCTGCGTCCCGGTGGAGGCAAACTCCGTTCGTTCCCGCTTCCGGGGCGAAATCATCCACTACGAAGATGCAGTCCTTGAGCAAGAATGCATACCTCTCATTGAAGTTGCTCGTTGACGACCAGCTACCTGGCAAACTTCGCGAATCCATCCGGCGCCCGAAAAAACTCTGTATTCTGGCGGCAAGTTCAGATTTCCCGCTGCCGGTTCGGCCTGTCAGGTGGATACCGAAGTCCACCTTGCCCAGTACGCATCGGAATGTGCCTGCCACCAGTGGGTAGAGGTTGGAGGGGGGACCAGACTCAAGGAAATGAAGAACTTTCTTTGTTGATATCTGGGTCTCTTCCTTGTTGGGTATCTCCTGGAAGGAGTATCGGGTCAGTGCTTCCGGGAGTTCGACCCTCACTCCGGACACTGGGCCAGTGGGACCAATTGCTCCGGAGCTGTGCAGGAAAATTTCCTGACCCTTGTGGGTCGTCCATCCGGTGTGCACGAAGATATGGTTTTCCTTTGTTTCCCTCAACGACAGGGATTGGATTGCCACGCGGGTTTGGTCCCGGGTCGCGAGCCCGGCGGAGACGATGGCTCCCGGTCCCATCCGGTATGCCCAATTCAGGCTTGAGAACTGCGCCGATGGAAGGGAAATAATAGTTTGCCGGCCATTGCACCGGCAGGTAATCTCATACTGTTCGTTCCACTCGATTCCGTCGTCGAAAAACGTTCTCCCGGTAATCAGGGCGGTGAAGTTGGTCAACCGATGGCGCTCGACCCGTCCGTCCCGGCCTTCGCGCAGCATCCATACGCCTGTGCTGGTAGCGGTGTAATAACCATGCCTATGAGTCTCAACCCCGTATTCGTCGAATCCTTTTTCCTGCTGTTTTGGGATCTCGGCAAACGGTGAGTCTTTTTTAGCTGCAAGAAGATTTTTTATTAAAGCTTTAAGCGCTTCGGGGCCGATGCGGCGGGACAGGTCATTCCAATCGCTTTCGCCAGGCATCAGATCTGGGGGGAAAAGCGTACGACCGACGACGGATTTCAAGACGTTCTCTGCCTTGCGCCGACCGGGATTGCCGTTGGTTTCGTGATCGTCGTCGCCAAACACGATGAGTGGCGCCTCGGGGTGAATCCGGTGGATCATTTTGGCTGCTTCAGAAAGATTTCCAGCATCGAAAGCAACCACCATCGGGAATCCTGTTGCAGCATGAATCGAGGCGGCGGTGGCATACCCCTCGGCTAGGCCAATGGGTAAGATGCCGTCCGGATTTCCGATCAGGTGGGCACATCCGGATTTTGTTCCGCCGGCGAGGAAACGCTTCTTTCCTGCGGGATCGATGAAGGCCAAGGTCTGCAATTCGCCATCGGAGTTTCGGGCGGGGATTACCAAAATATTCCCCCGCCGGCGTAATCCATATGAAAAAACACTCTTCCGGATGAGATAGGGATGATCACCATGCTCGGGTTCGGATTCTGCCCAGATTCTGTGCGCCCGTACCTGTGCAGCCTTCAGTTCTGCCTGCTTGGCCTCCTGTCTTGCCCATCGGTCCTGCACCATTCGCCGGCGTATTTTCTCTCGCTCTTCGGGGCTCAGGGCAGACAACCCACGATAAAACCATTTGTGGCTCTCACCCGACCTCCAGGAACCAAATGCACCTGAGGGGATTCCGTCGGGGTGGTAGACCAACCACCCGGACTTCCTACCACGTTTGTCATCGGGAATGTCGAATCGATGCAGATTTCCGTCTGCAATGACGTCCGGCCTCCCCAATCCGTGTTCCTCCAAACAATCCTTGAAGGCTTCGATGGGGTCGTTCATGAGTCACCACCGGGAAGTCCATCGTGTCGCCTTGGGGTTGTATCTTCCTGGCGTTTTTACGGCATGAAGCGGTTCGCAAGCCGACAGAAAGTATGATCTTGACTGAAAGCCTGATTTTGTGAGATCATCGGTTTGTTCGAGAATGTGGTACTTGTTTCCACCCCGCCCGGCCAGGCGGGGTTCATTTTTCTGTTGCATGGCGCCTCACATCGTCAACAGTGGTGCCGCGTAGCTCATATCCACTAAAAGGTTTCGGATGTCTTCGACGCGCCACAAGGTCAGGCGACCGTTTTTCACCGGTCGGGGGAACCGGCCGGCTCTGACGCC
The DNA here is from genome assembly GCA_018001935.1 of Acidobacteriota bacterium. NCBI lineage: Bacteria > Pseudomonadati > Acidobacteriota > Acidobacteriota bacterium. Next base: position 3,262 of record JAGNHB010000016.1, on the reverse strand, counting down.
TTCGTACCATGTGGTTTTCGAGACCGGGATGATGGGGGGGATACCCCGGTGGGGGGCTCCAATGATCTGGTGAAGCCGCAGAAACCCGGCTTCGGGTAGGTGGTGAAAAGCCATTTGTCGCCTCCGTCCGTTAGAATTCGGGAAAGTACCGTTACGGACAGTGCGATTCTCGATACTTCGTGATGAGAAAACTACTCCATCTGCCGGTCGACTGTACTGCAACCAGCTGCTGAATGGGGTACATTCCCGAGGCGGAGTCTCCTGCACAAGGGGAGGATCCATAAATCGTAAACAGTCTTGAATGCCCTACTATACTCTCCATCAAGGCAATGGGTTGCCTTTAGTTCTTCTGCTTTTGTTTGTGCCAGCGGAAGAAGGGCCATCGCGGCTTGATGCGGGTTGCGCCACCGGTTCTCCAGCCACCCTTCCCGGAAGAGTTCCTCCACGAACCGCCTGACCTCCCGCCTTTTCCAGTTCGCAATAGTCGCTCCGCGCTTTCCTAATGCCGACATGACATCTCGCTTGACTTGGGGATCGATGGGAGGCTCCATTATCTCCTTCCGCGGTTCCTCCGCGAAAAGGCAATGAGCGTATTCCGAGATTTCCAGGAAGAGATTCGTGAGGTTTCTGACCTTTTTCACAGCTTCGAAATAGTGAAGGAGATCTCTTCGCCTCTTGTTCAGGTCATCCGACAGGAAAAAATCCTCCATGAGATCCTGGAGGGAGGCCACCTCCGCCATCGCTTCAACAGTCATAGCCGCTTTGCACAGCGCCAATACAGAAAAATATTCGAATGGCCTGGCTGTGGGGAATGAGGGGAGGTCCCGACGCAGCTTTGAAATCTGCTCTTTCAAAACGTAAAACTCGTCTTCGTGAAAATACCGAAGAAAAATACCCCTCAGTTCTTCCCTCTTGAAGAAATCCATTATCTGGCTCATGGAGGCCGTTGCGACCCATTCCGCCCCCAGACGGTAACCGGTTATCGTCACAGCATTGTTGCGGTCGATTTCCCAGAGAAAGAAGGACATGGCATCCTGGTCCCCCGCAAGGGCTCGATCCCGCAACTTCTCTAATGCTTCACCCTTTTTGCTCTCAACCCATCTGGAATACTCTTCACGAATGATTTTCAGGGCGGCAAGCAGTTCCGGCCAGGTTCGTTCCATCAACATGCAACGAACCTTCCTCACCGCCGGAAGGAATTCCTGTGGCGCATGCGACGGGATTTCCCCATGGATTGGGTCCCATCCGCAAAAAGTGCTTTCTGAGTTATCCATCGCTCCTCCTTCTCTCCAATATGCACGCAACCGGGATCACTTGGTGTATCTTTCATCTTCAGCCGATGAAGTATCTCGCCAGCTCGGAATTCCCTTCTGTTGCTCAACAGAAGGCAAAAGGCCTATAATCCGATATCGGATTCCGAGAGGCAGAACCGGCATGGCTATTGGCAACATGGCCAACTATCAAAAAGCTCGGCTAGTGCCTCTTGATGGAACGTCTTTCATCACTTCTACTTGCTTGGTCAATGCATTCAAGGTATCAAGTCCGTGTTTTCAGTTCGCTCCACCCTCCGACAACTCGCCCGACAATTTCGGCATCCGCATGCATGCGGTAGATTTCCGGACCCTTTTGTGAAAGCGGGTGTGGCAACAAAATAAGGTCGTTTCCATCGCGGACACACCAAGCGCACCTCCAACCCGAGGTTATCTCCACAAGGTAGATGGGTCGTTCATACTCATTGGCCCACCCTCCGTGGATCAGGTTCTTCTCCCGGGAGTCGACTTTCACGATATCCCCAGGTCTGAGAATTGGATACATGAGGTTGTCGCCGCTTCCGATGTAGACGAAAAGGAATTTGTCGAACTGGATTCGCAAGAGAAACTCAAAAGGGATATTTCCCCAGGCTTCGATGAAGTCGTTTAACAGGGAAGTCGTATTTTGATTGAAGTTGGGATCAACCCTGGTGGGTACTTCAACCCCGCTGTAGGAAAATGGAACGTCGATTGGGTGTGTAACTTTGGTGCAGAAGCAGTCCTGGTAGTCGAGACACTTGTAGGCATCTACTCCCATAAGGTCCAGTATCTCAAGCACCGACTTCCGGTATACAACGGCCAGAGCGCAAATCTTGTGGATTCCAAGTTTTTGCCCGTGATTCTCCGCATCGGCGAGTTGTGCGGGCGCGACTGCATAGAGTCTCTCGCCAGTCTTCTCTGCCACCTTGAGGGTCGCCTGAACCACATCCCGAATGGACAATCCCAATCGATTCCTGAGGTTCTTTATCTTGAAACCGGAACGTTTCAGATTTGAACTGCCCATAACCCCTCCCTCTGTCTACCCACTTGGTACGCCGTCCTTTGACACACCAGGGACTGCTTTGTTCCGATGAACAGAAAAGCAAAAAGTCTGAGGCGGCCTTTGATGGTGATCCGGGGGATCATTCAGAAAATTCGGAATAGCGAAGGGGATCAACTAATTGAAAAATTGGGGCTAATGCTGAACACACCTTCTGCGTCTGTTCCTATGCTACTCCACGCCATCCCTGGCCGCACAGGGGGTAACCATCTGTGGTTTCTGTGCAACCCTAAATAAAAAAAGTTTTTATCGCCGATTGGCTTCGGGCATGCGATTCCCGATGCCATCGCAGATCCCGAAATAATTTCGGAAAAGCGAATGATTTCTGGGTTCGGATGGTCTTCGGCAACTCCTTAAGTAGAATCTTGACAATGCCGACCAAGGCAAGAGGAGAAACATGGCAGATACACATACTTTAACCTTCCAAGCCGAAGACAACATCGAGGAACTCTGTCTATTGGGCACCAAGGAAAGAGTCGCCCTGGCATTGAACGGGGTGAAGACCGTGGGAGATTTTCTCCGGATGGACCTGCCCAAGCTAGAACTTTTAAAAGGGTACGGTCTGGGCACCTGGCAACGCCTGGAGTGGGTCCAGCGAAGGCTCCAGGGGTGCGGATCAATGACCGTAATAGAGACGACAGAACAATGATGATAATAATCCAAAGCCTCCTCCTGCTGGCTTTTTTCTGCTTTCCCGGCCCGGGGGCGCACGGCCAGGGCGGGTCCCCTCCCTCCGTCGCGGCCCCCGCCTCCGGGCCCGGTGAAAGCAGTTTCATCCTTCGGGCTCGGGTCGTGGAAGTGCTGACGGGGAGCCGTTACGCCCTGGACCTGGCGGGGCGGCGTAGCCTGGCGGAACTGGATGCTGCCGCGGCGCCGAGGCTCGACCAGGACTTTGGCCCGGAGGCGGCCTCAT
>JAGNHB010000015.1 GCA_018001935.1 Acidobacteriota bacterium | reverse complement strand
ACTTTACCGCCGCTTTTGCTCTATCACCCCCCTCGCACAAGAATGCCGGCTGTCTCTGAAACGCTTCAAAACCTCTCACCGCGCCCCTTTTGGCCCTGCTTGTCCTCATGATGCGAAACCGCTGGGTGTGCGCCTTTGGGATTGAAAAGGCCGGGAAGATAGGCTAAGATCGTAGAGGTGATACCGATTGGAGACCTTCACCGAATGCACGATCCGGGCAAATACGAGGATTTCATCGTCAACTCGGACGATGTGACCAACCTCATCGAAATCTACGCCACCCGCATCAAGGCGTACCCGGAGAACCGCGCCTACTACCGGGCGCTGTCCCTCCAGTGCGGCGAGTATTGCCTCGCCGCCAAGCGGCTGGGCTACCCCGCCGTCGGCGAGGTGGTGCAGCTTCTCTTCCAGATCACGAAGCTGCTGGAGGAGAAGGGCGTGCCGGCCGAGACCCGGATGATGGAGTACTTCATCGCCGAAATTCACAACATCGGCCTGTCCATCAAGAACTGGTTCAAGGACCCCGCGCGGCCCTTCCACTACGAGTCGAGCCACCTCCCCCTCTTCAAGAACTACATCCGGCAGCTCACGCGCCTCGAGAACCACCGGGTGGACGCGCGGCTCGAGCAGCTGGTGGAAGACCCCTTCGACGAGATGGAGAGCCTGGGCAACTTCGTCGACTCGTTCCTGGACGACTTCGACGACGCCTTCGACGCCATCACCGTCCCGGGCGGGGCGAACGCCTCCGCCACGCAGGGCCACATGGAACTCTCTCAGAGCGAGCAGGACGAACTCGAGAAACTCTTCCTCTCCATCTCCGGGGCCTACATCCAGCCCGTGAAGGACTTCATCAGCGAACTCCAGGGCGGCTCCGCCGACAAGGCGTGGATCGACATGTGCATGGGCTCGCTCCGCCTGCTGGAGGACGCCGGCACCAAGATGAGCTACGAGAAGGTCACGGACATCGTCAAACGGTTCAAGTCATTGATGATCATGGCCAAATCCTCCTCCAGCAGCACCATCTCCCGCGACATCCGGATCCAGCTCCTGAAGGAGTACGCCAACCTCTCCGACCTGCTCCCCGAAGCTTTCGCCACGTCGGACTCCCACGCCAGCCGGGGCACGGTCCGCGACACCATCATCGTCAACGCCATCCTGCGGAAGACCCCGGGCATCGGGCCGGTCAGCCGGAACAAGCTCATCGCCGCCGGGATGAACTCCCTCGACAAGTACTTCGTGGCCAACCCCCGCGACCTGGCCGCCGTCAGCGGCCTCTCCGAGTCCCAGGCCATCGTCCTGTGCCAGACCTTCCAGGAGTACCGGAAGAGCCTGGACGTCAAGAAGAACCTTTCGTCCACCGAGCAGGTCTCCCTCCTCAAGCTCTTCAAACTGCTCAAGGAGCTCAAGGCCCTCCACCTGAAGTTCCGCGAGGTCACCCGCGCGGCCCTCCACGAGGAGGGGCACGAGGACGACCTGAACCAGGTCCGGCTCGACCGCCAGAAGTGCATGTGGGAGATCAACATCGTCCTGGCGGAACTCGACGCCTTCGGCATGGTGGAGGATTTCCGGAAGATGGTTTACGACCGGCGCATCGAGCGCATCGACGAGTTTATCCAGACCAAGGCCGACAAGGTTTTCTGAGGGCCCATGCCCGAAACCCGCCGCTGGACCATCGTGACCTGGAGCCGAACGGCCGACGAGGCGGAAGCCGCGGCCGCCCCGTGGCTCGGAAGCGGGGTGGTGGAGCGCCTCGTCCAGGCGGGCCCGGCCTGGGCGGCCCCCCCCCTCGCCCACGGCCCCACCCGGGTCCGGGTGGAATCCCCCCGCTTTCTCGACACCGTCGCGCTGCGCCGGATCGCCGATTCCCTCCGGGGCGGCCGCGTGGCCCTCTTCACCGCCGAGGGCGTGCCCGCCCCCCGGGAACCCCTCTTCCGGCGCCTGGAACAGGCCTTCGACACGGGCCGCTGGGGCTGCCTCTACAGCCGCTACCAGCTGGACCGGGGCGGGTCGGTCCCCGAGACGGTGGTGTTGCCCCGCTTCCAGGAGGGCTCGGCCCGGGACACCTTCCCCATGGGCCCGGTTCTCTTCTTCCGCACCGAGACGTTCCGGAAGGCGGTGGAAGCGGAAAGCGCGTCGCCGGAGTGGCGCTTCGCGGCCCTCCAGGGCGTCCTCCTGGAGTGCGCCCGCCGCGGTCGGGTCGGCCACGTCCCCGAGGCGCTCTACACCTTCTCCCCCCGGTCGGCGGAGGACCCCGAGGCCGCCCATTTCGCCTACCAGCGCCGGGAGGACGCCGAGCGGCAGCGGGAGATGGAAGACGTCTTCACCGGTCACCTCCGCCGGACCGGCGCCTGGCTTCCCCCGCCCCCCGCCTTCTCCTCGCCGGCCCCTGCCTACCCGGTGGACGCCTCCGTGATCATCCCCGTCCGCAACCGGGTGAGCACGGTTGCCCAAGCCGTGGAGAGCGCCGCCACCCAGGAAGCCTCCTTCCCCTTCAACGTCCTCGTGGTGGACAACCACTCCGACGACGGCACGTCCGCCCGGGTCGCCGAGATGGCGGAGCGCTTCCCCAACGTGGTCCACCTGGTCCCCCCCGACCGCGGCCGGGGCATCGGCGGCTGCTGGCAGTACGCGGTCGAGGCCCCGCAGTGCGGGCGCTGGGCGGTGCAGCTGGACTCGGACGACCTTTACGCCGGGCCCCGTTCCCTGTCGCTCATGGTGGACTGCCTGAGGGACACGCCCTGCGCCCTGGCCGTGGGGGCCTACCGCCTGGTGAACCACAAGCTCGAGGAGGTCCCGCCGGGCGTGATCGACCACCGGGAGTGGACGCCCCAAAACGGTCACAACAACCTCCTCCGGGTCGAGGGGATCGGTGCGCCGCGGGCCTACGACGTCCGGGCCCTCCGCCGGGTGGGCTTCCCCGACGTCTCCTACGGCGAGGATTACGCCGTCGCCCTGGCGCTCTCCCGGCAGCACCGCGTGGGCCGCGTGTACGACCCCGTGTACCTCTGCCGGCGGTGGGAAGGCAACACCGACAGCCGGCCCAGCTCCGCGCAGGCGGCGGCCAACCACGAGTACAAGGATTATCTTCGCACCTGCGAACTGGCGCTCCGCCGGTCGGGCTCCCCCCGGCCGGCGCCGGGGCCCGTGCAACCCTGAGGGGGCGGCAGACGTATCATCACCAGCGGGAGCAGTCGTGAAAAGACCTCGTTCGTGTTCGACAACCCGTGGGATCGGAACCGGATGGTTTGTCCTCGTGACCGTCTCCGCCTGGCTGGCCACGGCCGTGCCGGCGGCCGGCCAGGTTCCCGCGCCGCCGGGCGACCCCGCGCCCCAGGGGGTCCCCCGCCTGCTCTGCGAGGAGACGGCCATCAGCGTGGACCGGGTCCCCTGCAACGCACCGCCCCTGACCCACACCTTCACCCTGAAAAACGTGGGGACGGCCCCGCTCCACTTCGGCGAGGTCACGAAACCGTGCCCCTGCACCACCTACGACCTGCCGTCGACCACGGTCCCCCCCGGGGGCGAGACCACGCTGACCCTGAGCGTGGACATCCGGGAAAAGCGCGGCGACTTCTGGGACGGCATCCGGCTGGTCACCAACGACCCCGAAAAGGAGAGCGTTTTCTTCCGCTTCGAGGGTTTCGTGTTCGACCGGATCGACATCCCGAACCGGGACATCGACCTCGGGGAGGTGGCGATCGTCGACGTCCCGTCGTTTCGGTACCCCATCCCCGTCGACGTGAACTCGCCCGCGGTGCCCGCCCTCTCCGAGGTCCGGTCCGCGCGAGGCGTCCTGGCCGGCCAGGTCGATGCCCTCGCACCCGGCCGCTTCCGCCTGGTCCTCTCTTTCCGCACGTCACTCCAGGAAGGGTTTTTCGAAGACACCCTGGAACTCCGTTTCCACGGCGACCCGATTCCGGGGCTGGTCAATCACGGCTTCACCGACCCGGCGACAGGCAAACCGGACGCGTCGACGCCCACCCCCCAGTCCGAGCTTCTGCGGGTTCGCGGTTTCATCCGGGGCATGGTCCTCCCGTCACAACGGAACCTGCCCCTGAGCGAATTCCTCAAATACAGCCCGACCGAGCGGGTCGTCTACCTCCAGTACGACTTCCCCTTCCAAGTGACGACCGTCAAGTGCGAGCCGTTCATGGACGTGAAGGCGACGCCCCTGACCGTCAGGGACGGCCGGCGGCAGATCCACCTTCAGAAACTCACCATCCGGATCGACCGCGACCGGCTCCCGCCCCCGGCCAGGCCGCCGTCGCCCTGGACCATCGAGGTGGGCACGGACCAGGTCAACGCCGCCAGGGTCATGCTGTTCATCTGGGACAACCGGGAGTAATGCGCACCATTCTCTGGAGGGATTATGTTTTTCAAGGAAGACCTCGACAGGCTGCGGGCCTTTTCCACCGCCCGGAACACCGTGGTGTCCCTCTACCTCGACACCGACGGGCGTGTTTCCAACCGCCGGCAGGTGGAGAGCCGGCTCCGGGACCTGATCCGCCTCGGGAAGCACCGTGCCGAGCTGGAACCGGACCGGGAGGCGCGGCGGGAGATCCTCGCCGGCCTCGACCTGATCGAAAAGGGCATCGTCCAGGGACAGAAGGATTTTCACATGCGCGGGCTGGCCGTTTTCGCCTGTCACCCGGAGGGTTTCTACCACGCCATCTCCCTTCCCCGCCCGCCCCGGGACCGCGTCTTCTTCGGCCGCTCCCCCTGGCTCCGCCCCCTCCAGTTCCAGGAGGGGGAGTACCACCGCTTCTGCACGGTCCTGACGGACCGCGTCTCCGCCCGGATGTTCCTGGTCTACCAGGGCGCCATCCTGGAGAAACGGGACTTCCGTGACCACGTTCCCGGGAAGGCACAGGGCGGGGAGCGGGGCGGTTACGAGGACAAGCGGGCCGAGCGCAAGCTCAACCGGAAGGTGGGGGACCATTTCCGCCACGTGGCGGACACGCTGTTCGACCTGTACAAGCGGGACCATTTCGCCTGGCTGATCGTGGGGTGCCGCCCCGAGTACCTCAAGGACTTCGAAGCCACCCTGCACCCCTACCTGCGCAGCCGGCTGGCCGCCCACATCGACATCGCGGAAAACGCCCCCGACCACGAGGTCCTCGAGCGGTCCCTTCGCGTGGAGAAGGCGGTCTGTTTCAAGGAACAGTGCCACGGGATCGACCTGTTCCGCGATGCCCTGAAGTCCGGGAAAAACGCGGTGGCCGGGCTGGAAGACGTGCTCCGGCACCTCAACGCCCAGGCCGTGGGCACCCTGCACCTGTCGAGGGACTTCAGCGCCCGCGGCACCCGCTGCCCCGCGTGCCCCGGCCTGGGGATCCTGGACCTGCGGTGCCCGCTCTGTGGCGCCGCGATGCTCGAAACGCCCGACGTGGTCACCGAGGCCGTCGATCGGGCCCTGAACCTCAACTGCACCGTGAAGCAGTACTACGAGGGGGTCGGCATGGAGGAGTTCGGCAACATCGGCGCCCTGGTCAACTTCCGGGTCTGATCAGACCGGGTCCCCCTCGTAGCGGTTCATCCAGGCCATCGTTTCGAGGGGGTTGCGCCGGGCGGCCCCGCCGGCCGCGGGCGTCTCGCCGATCACCGCCGGGCCCGTTCCCCCGGCCCCGGGCGGTTCCGTCTCCCCCCCGCCCGCCGGGTAGCCCACGGGGATCAGCGCCGAGATCTCCACCGCGCGGGGGATCCCCAGGAGCCGCCGCACCGGCCGGGGGGAGAACCAGCCGACCCAGCAGCTGCCGAGCCCCAGCGCCGCCGCCATCAGGCAGAGGTGCTCCCCGGCGATCCCCATGTCGAGGGGGTGACAGTCGCTGCCGGCCAGCCGGGCCGCCTTGTGGACGAAGGTGTGGGGCCGGGCGCAGAGGACGAAGACCAGGGGGGCCGTGGCCATCCACCGGTTCACGCGGGTGCCGGCGGGCGCGCACTCCGCGAGCTTCCCGATGACCTCCGGCCGGTCCACCGCCACCACGCGCCACGGCTGGGTGTTGCACGAGGACGGGGCCAGGCGCAGCGCTTCCAGCATCAGCCGCACCTTGTCCCGCCCCACCGGGCGACCGTCGTAGCGGCGGACACTCCGCCGCGCTCGAATCAGCTCCATCAGGCCTGTCGCGTCCATGACTGCTCCTCGTCCGGATTACGCTCCCCCCGCGGGGGGGTGCTGTCGTATTTCACCACGAAAGGGCCGCGGGTTCCAGCGGGAAAGCGGGGCCGCGCACCGGGCGCATCCACCGCCTCCCGCGACCGGTCCTCGCATCCCCGCGATCAGTAAAGGCTTGCGCTCATGCGGATTTCGTGCCATAATGACGGAAAATCAGGCCAGGAGGCTTTATGTGGTGCCCGATCTGCAAAGCCGAGTACGTTGAGACCATCACCGAGTGTTCGGATTGCCATGTGGCGCTGGTGGAAACCCTTCCCGAGGATTCGGAGGAAGTGGAGTACATCCCCGGGCACTGGGCGGTGGCGGCCGAGTTCGCCGACGAGGTGGCCGCCAATCTCGCGGAAGGGCTGCTCCAGGAGAACGGCGTCGAGTGCCGCCTGGAGAACCAGACTTTCCATGCGGGCCCCGTGACGGTGTCCGAGGACATCACCCACTTGCGCATCTGGGTGGAGCCCGAGAACCTCGAGGAAGCGAAACGGATCCTGGAGGAGGCCGAGAACTACGACCTCTGCTCCGAGTGCGGCGCCGTGGTGCTCAAGGAGGACGAGAGCTGCGCGGAGTGCGGGGCGTCCCTCCAGGACTGAAACCCCCGCAACAGTCGCGAAAGGGAGATTTCCCGCGAATAACGCCAATTGACGCGAATAACGAATACAGAGAAACAAAGAGACTTGTGATCTTCCGATTCGCGTGTTTCGCGGGCTGGGCAGGCTTTTTTGCGGGGGCGTCAGGACCGGGCGGCCGGCTCACTCGTCGTGAATGGAACGGGAAAGCGCTGAAAGCACCTTGAAATTCAGGTAATTGACGATATTCTTCACATCCTGGCGGTACTTGGTCACGTACTTGGCGAACCGGTCCTCCTGGTTGAAGAAAAGGGTGTTCTCCATCTCCCCCACCGCGTCGAGAAGCTCGATGAAGAGGTGGATCATCTTCCGGTAGACGGCTTTGACGCGGATCTTCTCCTCGAGGGGCCACCGCTCCGGCTGGAAGGTCCTGGGAAGGGTCTCCAGCTCGGCGATCACCTCCGCCGCCAAATCCGTGATGATGTCGTTGATCTCGGCGAAACAGGTGGACTCGTAGCGCTTCGGGTCCAGCAGCCTCCCGTCCGCCATCGATTTCACCATCTCGAACTGGTCCATCAGGGACAGCACGTACAGGTTCAGGCCGTCCCAGGGCAGGTGGTTCATCTGGGGCCGGATGAAACACCGCCCGATGTAGATCTTGTCGGAGTAGTGCTTTTTCAGTTCCTCCGCCGTGGCGGTGTAGAGCTTGATCTCCAGGATCTTCTCTTCCTCGATGAAGCGCTTCAGGCGCGCCAGGAGGAGGTGGTCGTTCTGCTCGATGAAGTAGGTGGAGGTCTCCAGGAGACAGGTGTCCACCACCAGGGCGTGCAGGATGCGTTCCTTGAGGTAATCCAGCACGTCCGCCTTCGCGTTCACCATCTCGTGGACCCGCTCCTCGTAGTGGTTCCCCACGGGGTGGAGGCTCGGGGTCAGGGTGCAGCAGGTCCCGTCCGCCTGGGGGATCTCCAGGTAGATGTTGGGCCGGACGCGCTGCTGGAAATCGTCGAAATGAACTTTCTTGAGCGGTGGAAGCTTGGATCGGACGAGCCCGGAGATGAAGTCGATGAAGGCCATGGCTGCCCCCTTCGCGACGGTTCTGAACCCAGTTTAGCCCCATTGCGGGGGGAAAGCAAAGGGAAAAACGCGGCGACCCGGGCGTTGTGCCCCGCGATTTCGCGCGACACCTGCGGCCCGTTTGATGAACCTTGCGCCCCGGAGGCGGCGCCGGAACAGCGCGGGGCATCGGGCACCGCCGCCCCGTTCGCAGCGGGGGGAGGGGGAGCCGGATACTCAAGCGGCCCTCCCTGCCCCCAACCCGGATAAACCGGAGAGAAACCACGGATGAACACGGATGAACACTGATGAACACGGATCATCCGGACGCTCCAGAATAAAAAAAACAGGCGGTCTTTCCCTCTCGCAAAGGCGCAAAGACGCCAAGCCTCGCACAGCCGGAACCGGAAAAGGGGGACCCCTCTGCGAGGCTTTGCATCCTGGCGTCTTGGCGAGAGACCGTTCTCGTCGATTCCGGACCAGGACCGGCACAAGCGGGGCGTTCCAGCCCCGGGGGATGCATAGCGACGCTGCAGGGATCCCCTCCGTCCCCTCATCGGGTTTACCTTCACCGAAGGCGGTGGGAATCCACCGACGACCTCAAATCCTGCTCATTTTGCCAAGGATCTTACTTCAAAGGGACTAGGCTTTTTCCGGGACTTCGCCCGGTAACAGCGGCCTGGGAAGGCAACCGGGATCGACAACCTGCTGGTAAGAACGCAGCCGCTAAAGCGCCTGTCTTCCTGCGGTCGCGTCAGCTTTGCCGGATCTGGTCCAGGAGCGGCTCGAGGGCCGGGAGGATGCCGTCGAGGCCCTCGGCTTCCACGAGGACCCTCAGGAGGGGCTCCGTGCCGGAGTAGCGGATCACGGTCCGCCCCGCTTCGCCCGCCAGGCGCTTCACGGCCTCCTCCAGGCGGCCGACCGCGTCGATCTCCGCCAGCGGCTTCCGCTCGCGGACCCGGAGGTTGAAGATCCGCGAGGGGCAGGGGGTGTAACCCAGGAGCAGCCCCGGGAGCGGCTCCCCCGTATCGGCCAGGACTTCGAGCAGCAGGCAGCCGGCCAGGAAGCCGTCCCCCGTCAGGGCGTACGGGGCCACGATCAGGTGCCCGGAGGGTTCCCCCCCGAGGGCGCAGCCCTGCTCCCGCAGCCTCGCCTGGATGTGCCGGTCCCCCACGGGGGTCCGTTCCAGGCGGATCCCGTCCCGGGCGAGCGCCCGCTCCAGGCCCAGGTTGGTCATCACCGTGCCCACCACCGCGGCCCCGGGGAGCGCGTTCCGGCTGGCCAGCCACCGGGCGAGAACGTACAGGAGGGCGTCCCCGTCGAGGACCCGCCCGGCCGCGTCGCAGGCCATGAGGCGGTCCCCGTCCCCGTCCAGGGAGAGCCCCAGGCCGGCGCCCGTCTCGACGACCGCCCGGGCCGCCGTTCCGGGGCAGACCGCCCCGCAGCCGGCGTTGATGTTCCGCCCGTCGGGGGTGTCGTGGATGGCCAGCAGGGAGAGGCCGAAGCGGTCCGAGGCAAGCCGGGCCAGCGGGGAAGCCGCCCCGTTGGCGCAGTCCACCACGACCCGCAGGCCCGGGCGCCCGGCCGTGCCGCGGGGGAAGGACCGGCCCAGGAAATCCGTGTACTCGCGCAGGGTTTCGGGATCGGCGGCCAGGTCGACGGCCGGGTCGAGGGCAAAGGCCGGCGGGGGGGCCTCCCCGCCGTCGTCCCCGGGCGCCGTCGACCCCGGGACCTCCGCCTCGACGGCCGCCTCCAGGTCGTCCGGGAGCTTGGTCCCTTCCGCCGTGAGGAATTTGAGCCCGTTGTCCGTGTAGGGGTTGTGGGAGGCCGAGATCACCAGGGCGCCCGCGCACCCGTGCCGCGCCGCCGCGCGCGCCGCGACGGGGGTCGGCAGGACGCCGAGATCGAGGGTGGCCACCCCGGCCGCCGCGAAGGCGCGTCGCGCCCGGTCGCGGATCCAGGGCCCGGATTCGCGGGTGTCCCGGGCCACCAGGACGGCCGGCCCCCCCCCGCCCGCCAGGCGGCGGGCCACGGCCGTGCAGACGGCTTCGACGGTGCGGCCGTCCAGGGGGAACCGCCCCGCCTCACCCCGGATGCCGTCGGTCCCGAACAGCTTCATCCCCGGCCTCCTTCCCGCCCAACTGCCGTCGCCACGGGGGCGCGGCCCTACCATTCTACGCGGAAGAAAAGTTTTTTTGAAAAAAAATGGGGCGGGCGTCGGAAATCTTCCGGCGAAAACGTTATCTACGGTAGAGGATGTTTGCCATGGAAACGGCGCCACTGTCCCCGGAGTACCTCGAGACCCTCCTGACGGTCTGCCCCGTCCGGGTTCGCCCCGAGGGGAAGGCGGAGGCCCTCCGGCTTCCCCCCGGCGCCTGCGCCCTCACGGGCGCCGCCCCGGGGGCCCGGTTGATCCTCCTGCCCGGTCACCGCTCGCCCTTCCGCTTCGAGGCCGTCACCCCGGGGGCCTTCCCGGTCCTGCAACTGGAGGGCCCGGAGGGGACCGTGTTCCTGGAGTTCCTGTCCGACCGCGACTTCGGCCCCCCCGGCGAGTTGAGCCCCGCGGCCATGCGCGCCTACTACGACGCCCTGTTCCGCCACGTCCTGCGGCGGGCCGGGTCCTTCGCCTTCCGCCTCCAGTCCGCCGCCTCCTCCCCGGACCCGCGCCTGCGCTGGGGGAGCCGTTTCTGCCGGCTGGTCTTCCGGCGCCCCGGGGGTTACACCGCCGGCATGGCCCTCTACCCCTTCCAGGGCGCCGAGCACTCCGCCGCTTTCCTGACCGCCGCCCTCGCGTGGTTCCACCACTGCCGGGAGAGTCGGCGGGGGTTCGACAACCACCTGGTTCTGTGCTGCCACCGGGATGGGGCGGTCCAGGTCCCGGGACGGCTGGGGTTGCTCAACCCCGCCATGGTCCGGCCGCACCTGTGGGCCTACGACCCGCCGCTCCGCGCGCTGGAGGAGTGGGGCTTGGCGGCCGGCGGGGCGACGGCGCCCGCGGACTTCGAGTTCACCCCTTTCCGGCCCTCCCACGACAACCCCGTCGTCGCGGACCTGCTCCGGCGCCACGCCCCCCACCTGGACCTCGAGACCCAGCCCCGCGCCTTCGACCAGGTGACCCGCCTGGGTCTCCCCATCGCCCAGGTCTTCGGCCCTTCCGAGGGGGACGTCCGGATCGGGTGGCGCTCCCCGCGGGTCCCCTACCCCGACTTCCCGCCCCGGGAACTGGACCGGTGGGTCCGGGACGTGATTCGCCTCCGCAGCTTCCCCGCGCCGGAACGGCGCCACGACGTTTACCGGCGCTGCCCGGAACGGTGGATGGAGTGCGCGGTGCTGAAGGACCTCCGGGGCCTGGACCCCGGCTTCCGCCCGGAGTGGGTCTATCGCCAGGTGCCGGCCTGGCGGGGCGGCGGCCGCTCCGTCCTGGACGTGCTGACCCTGGACGCCGGAAACCGCCCCGCCGTCCTCGAGATCAAGGCGGACCGGGACGAGGCCTGCCTTTTCCAGGCCCTCGACTACTGGGACAAGGTGCGGGAGGGGATGGAGGCCGGGACCTTCCAGGCCTGCGGGTACTTCGAGGGGGTCCGACTGGCCGGCGGCCCCCCGCGGGTGTTCATCGTCACCCCGCTTTTCGTCACCCACCCCCGTCTCCTCCGGGTGGCCGGCTACCTCTCCCGGGACATCCCCCTGTTCCTGCTGGAAGGCAACCTCGACTGGCGGGGGGGGTGGCGGACCCTCCGCCGCAGCGCCCCCGGTGCGGGGTGAAAAAAGCCCGGCCCGACCACAGGGTCGGGCCGGGGCTTCCCTCGATTCGAAAACGGGGCCGGGTCACTTGAAATTCGACATCTCCGACTGGATCCCCTTGAGTTCCTCGGCGGCACCCTCGATGCCCTGGACGCGCATCATCTCGCCAGCCACCTTCATGGACACTTCCATCAACTCCTTGAGCTTCTCTTCGAGCTTTTTCTTGGTGGCCTCGTCGGGCTCGGGGAGGGCCTTGCCCTTCTCCTTGAGGTCGTTCAGGCGCTTGACGATCTCCTGGAGCTTGGGGACGGCGGCCTTGGCCGAATCCTTGTCCTTGATCCCCTCGAGGACGGTCCCCATCTCCTTCATCGCGGCGATCATGTCGTTCATGAACGCCTCGTGGGAACCCTTGCTGCAGCCCGACAGGGGGAGGAAGACAGCGACCGCGGCCAACAGGACCAGCACTTTTTTCATGGCGGACTCCTTTGAGCGTTGAATTTTGGCTTTCAATCCCGGGGGAACTGAAAACGGGAAACAATGAAAAAAATTATAACAGGGGATCGGGGCCGGCACAAGCGAAAACAGGACGTTCGGGCCCGGCCTGCCGAGCGGAAAACAGGGCCGCCGGGGAAAAACCGGACCGGAAACGGCCGGGTTTTGGGTATACTTTCCTTCCTGAACCTCCAACGGGGAGTCGACCATGGAACGAATCACCGCCGCCGGCCTTCTGCTGATGCTCTTCGCGGGCATTTCCGCCCCCGCCCAGGCCCCCGCCGACCTGGTCCTCACCAACGGGGTCTTCATGACCCTCGACGAGGAGCGGCCCATGGTCCGCGCCCTCGCCGTCCGGGACGGCCGCATCCTGTCCCTCGGCAGCCCCGAGGAGATGAAGGCGCTGACGGGGCCGCACACCCGGGTCGTCGACCTGGCCGGGGCGGTGGCCTACCCCGGCTTCATCGACGCCCACGCCCACGTCCGCGGGCTCGGGGCGTCGATGGGTGTCCTCGACCTCACGACGGCGACATCCGAGGAGGACGCCGCCGCGAGGGTGGCCCGGGCCGCCGCTTCCGCGAAGCCGGGCGAGTGGGTCCTCGGCCGGGGCTGGGACCAGAACCGGTGGCCCGGCAAGGCCTTTCCCGGGCGGCGGTCCCTCTCCCGGGCGGCGCCGCGCAACCCCGTCCTCCTGCGGCGCGTCGACGGGCACGCCGGGTGGGTCAACGACGCGGCGCTCCGCGTCGCCGGCATCGGCCGGAAGCCGCCGGAGGTCCGGGGCGGCGAGGTGCTCGTCGACGCCGAGGGCCGGCCCACGGGCATCCTCGTGGACAACGCCATGGACCTGGTCGGCCGGCACGTCCCGCCCGCCACGCCGGAAAAGATCCGGCAGGACCTGGAAAAGGCCCTGAAGGAGTGCGCCCGCCTGGGGATCACCGAGGTGCACGACGCCGGGGTGGGCCCCTCCGAACTCGACGCCTACCGCCGGCTGCTCCGGGAAGGCCGGTTGAAGGTCCGCATCTGGGCCATGCTGGAGGGGCCGGAGCCCTGGCTGGAGAAAGAGCTGGGCGGCGGGCCGCGAGAGGAGGACCCCGAGGGGATGCTGACCCTCGGCGGGGTGAAGTTCTACGCCGACGGCGCCCTGGGTTCCCGGGGGGCCTGGCTGCTGGCCCCCTACGCCGACCGCCCCGACGCGTCGGGCTTTCCCCTCACCCCCCCGGACGAACTGGCCCGGCTCGCGTCCCTCTGCGCCCGGTGGAGGGTCCAGGCCTGCACCCACGCCATCGGCGACCGCGCCGTCCGGGAGACCCTGGACGCCTACGCCCGGGCGCTGGCCGGCCAGCCCGACGGACGGGGCCGCCGGTTCCGGGTGGAGCACGCCCAGGTGGTCGACCCCGCGGACGTCCCCCGCTTCGCCGCCCTCGGGGTCATCCCCTCCATGCAGCCCACCCACTGCACCTCGGACATGCCCTGGGCCCCGGAGCGGCTCGGCCCGGTCCGCACCCTCTACGCCTACGCCTGGAAGTCGTTCCTGGCCACCGGCGCCCGCATCGCCGCCGGGACCGACTTCCCCATCGAGCTGCCGAACCCGGTCCACACCTTCTACGCCGCCGTCACCCGCAAGGCCCGGGACCAGGGCCCGCCGGACGGCTGGACCCCGGGGCAGCGCCTCACCCGGATGGAGGCCCTCCTGGCCATGACCCGGTGGGCCGCCGAGGCCGCTTTCCAGGAGGAGCGCCTGGGCCGGCTCGCCCCGGGGTTCCGGGCCGACCTCACCGTCTGCGACCTCGACCTCCTGAGCCTTCCCGAGGAGAAAATCCCCGACGTCCGCGTCCTCTGGACCGTGGTGAACGGGAAGATCGTCTACGCGGCGAAGTGAGGGACCGGCGCCGCGCCGCCGGCCCGGACGGGCGGTGACGGGGCGGCCCGGCTTCCCTCGGGCCCCCGCGCCCGCCGGGAGGGCCCGGTGAAATCCCTTGCGTTCGACCGTCCCGGGCCCTACAATGGCGTCGATTCTCAACGATTTTCACCAGGAGGGTGACCCATGGCCCGGGAACTTCGCCTCGAACTCCACAACCGGATCCCCGAGATCGAGAGGGTGGCCGAAGCGCTGGAACAATTCGGCGCCGAGAACGCCCTGAGCCCACGGGGGGTCCTGGCGGCCAACCTGGCGCTGGAGGAGTTGATCGTCAACATCATCTCCTACGCCTGGGACGACGAGGGCGATCACCTCATCACGCTCGGGATGAGCCTCGGCGAGGGGGGCAACGACCGGGAGCTGACCCTGGTCCTCGAGGACGACGGCCGGCCCTTCAACCCCTTCGAGATGGAGGACCGGCCCCTCCCGGAGATCCCCCTCGACAACCTGGAGGACCTGTGCCTGGGCATCCACTTCGTCCGGATGCTGGTGGACCGGCACCACTACGTGCGCCGCGACGGCCGGAACGTCCTCCGGCTGAGCCTGCTGGACGTCCCGGACAAGAAGACCATCACCTCCATGATGTCCGAACGGCGGGTGTTCCCCCCCGCGCGGGACTTTGCCGGGAAGGCCCGCGTCCGCAGCCTGGCCGACTACCGGGAGGAGTACGAACGCTCCGTGGCGGACCCCGCGGCGTACTGGGCGGAAAAGGCGGAGGAACTCACCTGGTTCAAGCGGTGGGAGCAGACCCTGGTCCACGACTTCGCCAACGGCCGGCACGAGTGG
Organism: Acidobacteriota bacterium; assembly: GCA_018001935.1. Lineage (NCBI taxonomy): Bacteria > Pseudomonadati > Acidobacteriota > Acidobacteriota bacterium. The sequence goes on along the minus strand of JAGNHB010000015.1, from coordinate 82,706 downwards.
TTCCTCGGCGGCCGGATCAACGTCTCCGTCAACTGCCTGGACCGTCACCTGGACACCTGGCGCAAGAACAAGGCCGCTCTGGTCTGGGAGGGCGACCGCCCCGGCGAGAGCCGGACCCTGACCTACCAGCAGCTTCACCGGGAGGTCTGCCGCTTCGCCAACGTGTTGCACCGGCACGGCGTGCGAAAGGGCGACCGGGTCACCCTCTACCTCCCCATGGTGCCGGAACTCCCCATCGCCATGCTGGCCTGCGCCCGGATCGGCGCCATCCACAGCGTCGTCTTCGGCGGCTTCAGCGCCGAGTCGCTCCGCGCGCGGATCGTGGACTGCGAATCCTCCCTCCTGGTCTGCGCGGACGGGTACTTCCGCGGCGGAAAGGTCGTCCGAAGCAAGGACGTGGCCGACCGGGCCCTGGAAGGCCTGGAGAGCCTCCGGAGCGTCATCGTCGTCCGCCGGGCGGGGATCGACGTCCCCTTCAAGGCCGGGCGCGATTTCTGGTGGGACGCGGAGACGGCCGACCCCGGCCTCTCGGATGCCTGCGAACCGGAGCAGCTCGACGCCGAGGACCCCCTCTTCATCCTCTACACCAGCGGCAGCACGGGAAAACCCAAGGGGGTCCTCCACACCCAGGCGGGATACCTCCTCTACGTCAGCCAGACGTTCAAGACCATCTTCGACCTCCGGGACGAGGACACCTACTGGTGCACCGCGGACATCGGCTGGGTGACCGGGCACAGCTACATCGTCTACGGGCCCCTGGCCAACGGCGCCACCAGCCTCATGTTCGAGGGCACCCCCGCCTGGCCCCACCCGGACCGGTTCTGGGAGGTGGTGGAGAAACACCGGGTGAGCATCTTCTACACGGCCCCCACCGCCCTGAGGGCGCTCATGAAGGAGGGCGACGAGTGGCCCTCCCGCCGGGACCTCAGCTCCCTCCGCCTCCTGGGGACCGTCGGGGAGCCCATCAACCCCGAGGCCTGGATGTGGTACTACCGGGTCATCGGGAAGAGCCGTTGCCCCATCGTGGACACCTGGTGGCAGACCGAAACGGGCGGGATCCTCATTGCGCCGATCCCGGGCGCCGTGCCGGCCAAGCCCGGCTCGGCGACCCTCCCCTTCTTCGGGATCCGGCCGGAGGTGATCAAGGAGGACATGTCCGCGGCCGCGGTGAACGAGGGCGGGTGGCTCGTGGTGAGACACCCGTGGCCGGGGTTGATGCGCCGGGTCTACGGGGACCCGGAGCGGTTCAAGAAGACGTACTTCTCGCAGTTCTACGGGGCTTACACCACCGGCGACAGCGCCCGGATCGACGAGGACGGATACTTCTGGCTCATGGGCCGGATCGACGACGTGATCAACGTCTCCGGCCACCGGCTGGGGACCGCGGAGGTGGAGAGCGCCCTGGTCTCCCACCCCGCCGTGGCCGAGGCCGCCGTGGTGGGGTTCAGCCACGAGATCAAGGGGCAGGGGATCTACGCCTTCGTCACCCTGAAGACGGGCGTTCGCCGGGGCGATGCCCTCGACGCGGAACTCAAGCGGCACGTCCGGGAACAGATCGGGGCCATCGCCGCGCCCGACCGGATCCAGTTCGCCGAGGGGCTCCCCAAGACACGGTCCGGGAAGATCATGCGGCGGGTCCTGACCCGCATCGCCGCCGGCGACGTCACCGACCTGGGCGACGTCAGCACCCTCTCCGACCCCTCCGTGGTGGAAGATTTGGTCCGCAACCGGGCCTGAAGCCGGGGGCGGCGGTCGGACGAGGGGCTCTCTTCCCGCGCCGCCCCGGGCTGACGACACGAAAAAAAACCCGCCGGGAGGGCGGGTAGGGATCACCGGTGCCGAGACGGGTCCGTCAAGGGTACCCGCCGCGGTAGTACTGTGCCAGGGAACGGTCGCAGGCGGGGCAGGCGTGCCCCGGGTTGCAGTGGTTCTCGAATTCGGCCCGGAAATTCCGCAGCATGGTCTCCACGGGCATGACCGGCGACTGGCCCAGGGCACAGAAGGAGGCCTTCTTCATCATCCGGGCCTTCTCCAGCATCTGGTCCAGTTCGGCGACGTCGGCCGTCCGTTCCGCCAGCCGGCGGGCGTGATGGTGAAGGTGGGAGACCCCGACGCGGCACGGGATGCACTGCCCGCAGGACTCGTGCTCGAAGAAGGAGAGGATCTGGAGCAGGAAATCCACGGGGCAGGCGGTCTCGTCGCACACCAGCACGACGCCGGAGCCCAGGGTGACGCCCTGCTTGGGGGGGGTGTCGATGTCCAGGGGCAGGTCCAGCAGGTCGGGACCCAGGATCCCGCCGGCGCTTCCCCCCACCTGGGCGAAACGGAAGGTCCCGCCGCCCTTCATCCCCTGGCCGTAGACGTCGATGATTTCCCGGAGGGTGGCCCCCATGGGGAGTTCCACGAGGCCGGTCCGGTTGAGCCTGCCGGAGAGGCAGTAGAGCTTGGTCCCGGGGGCGGAGAGGGTGCCCAGTTCCTTGAACCACTCGGCGCCCTTCTCCAGGATCAGGGGGACGGACATCAGGGTCTCGACGTTGTTGACGGTGGAGGGGAGGTCCCGGAAACCGGCCTGGCCCGGGAAGGGCGGCTTGAACCGGGGGTAGCCGCGAAGGCCCTCCATGGAGTTGATCAGGGAGGTTTCCTCGCCGCAGACGTAAGCGCCGCCGCCCTCCTTGATGAAGACGTCGAAGTCGACCCCGGAGCCCTGAAGGTCCTTTCCGAGGTAGTTCTTCTCCCGGGCCTGGTCGATGGCCCGCTGGAGGGTTTCGATGGAGCGGCGGTACTCGCCGCGGACGTAGATGTAACCGGTCGTGGCGCCGGTGGCGAGGCCGCAGAGGGCCATCCCCTCGAGAAGCAGGTGCGGGTTGCCCTCCATGAGGACCCGGTCCTTGAAGGTGCCGGGCTCGCCCTCGTCGGCGTTGCAGATCACGTACTTCTGCATGGGCCCCTTGACCACGAAGGACCACTTCAGGCCGGCGGGGAAACCGGCGCCGCCGCGGCCGCGGAGACCGGACTCCTTGACCACGGACACCACCTCGGCGGGGGTCATGCCGAGGGCCTTCCGGAGCCCCGCGTAGCCGCCGTGCTCCAGGTAGCTCCCGATGCTGCCGGGGTCCACCTTCCCGATGTTCTCCAGCAGGCGCCGCGCCTGGCGGTCGTCCTCGATGACGGTCGCCACGGCCTCCGTCTCGGGGCCGCAACGGCAGCCGCCGGCAGCCGCCTGCTCCCGGTAGGTCTTGAAAATGGAGGCGAGACGTTCGGGGGTCAGGTTGCCGTGCAGGTCATAGTTGACCATCATGGCCGGGGCCACCGAGCAGACCCCCAGGCACTCGCAGCGCTCCAGGCAGAAGAGGCCGTCGGCGCTGACCTGGCCCTCGCCGATGCCCAGGAGGTCCCGGATCGCCTCGAACACGCTGATGGCGCCCATGGTGTGGCAGGGCGCGGACTTGCACACGCGGATCAGGTAGGGGGCCCGGGGGGTCGTCCTGAACATGGTGTAGAAGTCCACGAACCCGGCCAGGGCGCTCGGGGGGAGGTTCATCTCCTCGGCCACGCCGCGCAGGACGTCAGGGGCGAGGAAGTTCTTCCCGGAAAGGGTCTCGAGTTCCCGCAGGATCAGGAGCAGGTGTTCCCGGTCGCGGCCGTGTTTTTCCACGACGGTTCGGATCAGGTTCGTCTCGCTCATCGTTCGCCCTCCATCGGGTACACTTTTTCCAACTTGCAGGCGCAGACCTTGTACTCGGGGATCTTGCAGACCGGGTCAAGGGCGTCGATGGTCAGCACGTTGGCGGCCGCCTCGTGGAAGTGGAAGGGGATGAAGAGAACGTTCGCCTTCGGGCGCTCGCTGAGGAGCACCTTCAGGCGGATGCTGCCCCTCCGGGTGGAGACGGAGACCACTTCCCCGTCGGTGATGTGGTGATTCTGGGCGTCGACGGGGTTGATCTCCACGTGGGGCTCGGAGACGATCTCGTTGAGGATCTTGGAGTTCCGGCTCATGGTCCCGGTGTGAAAGTGCTCCAGGAGCCGCCCCGTGGTCAGCACCAGCGGGTACTCGGGGTCCGTCTCCTCGGCGGGCGGGGTGTACTCGATGGCGGTGAGCAGGCCCATCCCCCGGGCGAAGCGGTCCTTGTGCAGGTACTGGGTCCCCGGGTGGCCCGGCGTCGGGCAGGGCCACTGCAGGAGTTCCCGGTCGAGGCGCTCGTAGGTCATGCCCGCGTAGGACGGGGTGAGCTTGCGGATCTCCTCGAAAATTTCCTCCGCGGATTCGTAAGCCCAGTTCGCGCCCAGCCGGTTGGCCACCTCGCGAAGGACCCACCAGTCCTCCCGCGCGTCGCCGGCGGGCTCGACCACCCGGTGCATCCGCTGCACGCGGCGCTCGGTGTTGGAGACGGTGCCCTCCTTCTCGAGGAAGGCGTAGCCGGGGAGCACCACGTGGGCATAGCGCGCGGTCTCCGTGAGGGTGATGTCCTGGACCACCAGGAAATCCAGCTTCTCCAGCGCCTCGATGACGTGGTGCTGGTTGGGGTCGGACAGGACCGGGTTCTCGCCCATGACGTAGAGCGCCTTCACGCGGCCCTCGAGGGCGGCGTTCAAGGACTCCACGATGGTCAGGCCCGGCTTGTCGGGGAGCGGCGGGCAGCCCCAGGCCTGCTCGAACTTCTGCCGGGCCTCGGGACTGGTCACCGGCTGGTAGGCGGTGAAGACGTTGGGAAGGCCGCCCATGTCGCAGGCGCCCTGGACGTTGCTCTGGCCGCGGAGGGGGTTGACGCCGCCGCCGGGGACGCCGATGTTGCCCAGGAGCATCTGGAGGTTGGCCACGGATTTGACGCCGTTCACGCCGGACTTGAACTGGGTGATGCCCATGCAGTAGTAGGCCGCCATGGGCTTGGCCGAGGCCAGCAGCCGGGCGGCCTTCACGATCTGCTCCGGGTCTTCCAGGCCGCAGATCCCGGCCACGTGCTCCGGGGTGTACTTCCGCAGGACCTGCTCCAGCTCGTCGAAGCCCTCGCAGCGGTTCCGGACGTAATCCGCGTCCTGGAGGCCGTCGCGCAGGATGACGTGCATCAGGCCGTTGAGGATGGCGATGTTGGTCCCCGGCCGGATCTGCAGGAAGACGTCGGCGTAACGGGCCAGCTCGATGCGCCGGGGGTCGACGACCACCAGCTTCCGGCCGCCCCGGATGACGGCCTTTTTGATCATGGCCCCGATGACGGGGTGGTTTTCGGTGGTGTTGGACCCGATGACCAGGAACGCTTCCGAGAGCGGGATCTCCCGGATGGAGTTGGTCATGGCTCCCGAACCCATGGTGGCCGCCAGACCGGCGACCGTGGAGCTGTGTCAAAGGCGTGCGCAGTGGTCGACATTGTTGGTGCCGACCACTGCGCGCATCATTTTCTGGAGAAGGTAATTTTCCTCGTTGGAGCACTTGGCGGAGGTGAAGGCCATGACGGCGTCGGGGCCGTGTTCCGCCTTCACCTTGCCGATGTTTTGCGCCACGAGGGCGAGGGCCTCGTCCCAGCCGGCCTCCACGAGTTCCCCGTTCTTCCGGACCAGGGGCGTTTTCAGCCGGGACGCGTTCTGGACGAAGTCGAAACCGAAGCGCCCCTTGACGCAGAGGTGGCCCTCGTTGGGCCCGTCGAGGGCACCCTCGGCCTTGACCAGCCTGCCCTCCTTGTTGGTGAAGAAGTCGATCTTGCAGCCGACGCCGCAGTAGATGCAGATGCTGGACTCCTTCGACAGTTCCCAGGCCTGCCCCCGGCCCAGCACGGTCTGGAAGGAGAGGGCGCCGGTGGGGCAGAGCTGCACGCACTGTCCGCACTGGACGCAGTCGGAGTTCCCCAGCAGGTCCCCGATCCCCGTGGTGAGCTTCGCGTGGGAGCCCCGGCCCGCGAAGTCCCAGACGCGGTTCATCTGGATCTCCGCGCAGGCCTTGACACACCGGCCGCACAGCACGCAGCGGTTCTCTTCCCGCCGGAGGCCCTCGCTCGAGGCCACGTCCCGGGTGCGCCGGTTCCGGGGCAGCCCGGGGGGCGGGGGTTCCTCGATCCCATGCTCGAAGCAGAGCGCCTGAAGTTCGCAGCCGCCGTTGGCCTCGCAGTAGAGGCAATTGTGGTCACCCTCGGTCATCAGGAACTGCAGGATCCCCTTCCGGACGGCAAAGAGGTCGGGGTCCGCGGTGACGACGTTGATCCCGTCCGCCACCGGTTCGGTGCAGGCGGTCTTGTACAGCGTGTTGTTCACCCGGACCACGCACAGCCGGCAGGCGCCGGTGCGGCTGACCTGGGGGTGGTAACAGAGCGTGGGAATGCGGACGCCGTTCTCCCGGGCGACTTCCAGGATGGTCTGCCCGCGCCGGCACTCCACGTCCCGGCCGTCGAGTTTGATCTTCAGGTTCGACATGTCCTTTCTCCTTGTCCGCGACCGGCTCACTTGAGGATTTTTCGGACGGTCTCGAGGAGCTTCTTCGCGGGGGTCGGTTTTTCCAGGAAGACGCTGACGGGCCACGGCCGTTCGGAAATGTGCTGAAAGGTCTCGATGTAGTTTTCCGACTGGGACATGGCGGTCAGCATGACGATGGGGATGTCCCGGGTTTCGGCGTTCTCCTGGAGTTCCCAGGCAAGGTCGAAGCCCTCGGTTTCGGTGGTCATCATCACGTCCAGCAGGATCAGGTCGGGTTTCGAGGCCTCGATGCACTTGCGCGCCTCGCTGCCGTTGCCCGCGGTGGACACCTCGTACCCTTCGGCTTCCAGCGTGATCTTGATGGGGAGCACCAGATCGAAGTCGTCATCGACGACGAGAATCTTGTAGGCCATGGTGTTCGTACCTCCTTTGCGGGGCCCGGTTCCGGCCCGGGGCCCCGACGGGTTTCGGGGCCGGGTCCGACCGGCCCCGAAACTGAGCGGGTTGATGCTATTTCTTCTCCTCGGCGGAGAAGGTCAGGTGCTTGTCGTTGAGGAACAGGGCGATCAGCAGGCCGAGGGCCAGGAAGGCCGCGCCGGTGTAGAACGAGTACATGGAGGCCTTGTCCGCGAACTTGTCCTTGATCATGGCGAAGATCTGGGGGCCCACCACCCCGGCCGCCGACCAGGCGGTGAGGATGACCCCGTAGACCTTGGGCATCAGCTTGGCGCCGTAGACGTCCTTGACGAAGCTGGGCATGGTGCCGAAGCCGCCGCCGTAGCACAGGAGCACGTAGCAGACCAGGGCCCCGAAGATCCAGGGGTTGCCGGTGAACACCATGATGATGAAGGCGACGATCTGGGTGAGAAGCAGGAGGCGGAAGACGTTGGCCCGGCCCAGCTTGTCGGAGAGGCCACCCCAGAGGAACCGGCCGACGCCGTTGAAGAGGGCGCTGATGGCGATCAGGGTGGCCCCGGCGGCGGCGAGGGCCTCGGGGGTCAGGGCCGCGTCGGTTTTCTTCAGAATGTCCTGCATCATGGGGGACTGCAGGGAGATGATGGCGATGCCCGCGCAGATGTTGCAGAAGAACACGATCCACATCATGAGGAACTTGGGGGAGGACAGGTACTTCGACAGCGGGTGCTCGTCGGAGGCCGCGGCGGCGGCCTTGGCGGCGCCGCCCGGCGGGGTGTAGCCCTTGGGCACGTAGCCGGCGGGCGGGTTCTTGATGAATGCGGCGAAGAGGATGCACAGCACCAGGAAGAGGGCGCCGAGGTAGTAGAACACCTGGACCAGGTTGCCGCCGGTCATCTTCATGAACTCGGGCGCGAGGAGCTTGGACATGACCAGGGCGCCGAAGCCGAAGCCCATGACCACCATGCCGGTCACCAGGCCCTGCTTGTCGGGGAACCACTTGGACGCGGTGGCCACCGGGGTGACGTACCCGAGGCCCAGGCCGCACCCGCCGATCACCCCGTAACCGACGAGGAGCATGGGCAGGGACTGCTGGCTGAGAGCGAAACCGCCGAGCAGGTAGCCGAGCCCGAAGAGGACCCCGCCGCTGACCGCCAGCTTCGTCGGGCCGAACTTGGCCAGGTTGATCCCGCCCCAGGCGGCCGCCAGGCCCAGGAAGCAGATGGCCAGGTTAAAGGCCCACATCACCTCGGAGTTGCTCCACCCGTACTTGGCCATGAGGGGCTTCTGAAAGAAGCTCCAGGCGTAGACGGTGCCCAGGCAGACCATGAGCAGGGTGCCCATGATGGCGATGAGCCAGCGGTTCGGGGTCTTTTCGGTTGCGTTCATCGGCATTACCTCGTTACATTTAGGATGGTGTTTTCCCGGTCGTCGCTTGCAGGGCCCGGGAGGGGGCATTGTATGGAAAATCGGCCCTGATTCCAATAAAAAAAACGCCGCTTCAGCGTGAATTCGGGAGGATTCGGGAGGGGCGGAACAGCCGGTTGAAGTCCCGGCGGAATTCCGTGCGGCAAACCCGCCGAAGCGGCCCGGGCGGTATGGCAACCGGGGCGGGAAGGTGCTATCATTCGGCGGGAGGCGGGACATGGAAGAACACGACATCGTTCGGTTCGCAGAAGGGGCCTTGCGGGCCTGCCGGGACGTCCTGGTGAACGAGGCCCGGATCGGGATCTGGGTCGACGGCGAGGAGGTCGCCGGCCTGATGGCCCTGCCCGAGGAACTGGAGGAACTGGCGCTGGGTTTCCTCTACGGCGAGTGCGCGTTCAACGACCCCTCGGACATCCGCGAGGTCTCGGTCAATCCCCGCCTGCACGCCGTCACCGTCGCCCTCGGGACGAAAAACCGCCCCAGTCTGCCCGACGTGGTCCGCACGTTCACGTCCGGTTGCGGCCGGGGGATCTCCCGGATTTCGCCCTACTGGACCGGGCACTTTCCGGCCGTCCGGTCCGGGGCCTGCCACCCGGCCGGGGAAATCCTGGAGGCGGTCCGGACGCTGATCGGGAGTTCGACACTGTTCCGGGACACCGGGGGCGTTCACTCCGCCGGGTTGTGGACGGGCGGGCGTTTCCCCCGGACCTGCGACGACATCGGCCGGCACAACGCCGTGGACAAGGTCGTCGGCCACGCCCTGCGGGAGGGGTGGCCCCCCGGCGAGGGTTCCCTCCTGGTCACCACCGGCCGGCTCAGCAGCGACATCGTTCTCAAGGCCGCCCGTGCCGGGGTCCCCGTGCTGGTTTCCCGGTCGGCGCCCACTGCCGGGGCCGTCCAGCTGGCCGAGGCGCAGGGGATCACCCTGGTGGGATTCGCCCGGGCCGGGCGGTGCAACATCTACACCCATCCCGAGCGGGTCCGGGAGTCATGAGGAGCGATGTCCTGCCGGCGGCCGGGCTCATCCTGGCCGGCGGCGACAGCACGCGCATGGGCCGGGACAAGCTCCGGCTCCCCTGGGGGGAGGGGACGCTGCTTTCCCGGATCGCGGCGGAAGTGGCGGCCACCCTGGTCGAGACCTGGGTGGTGGGGCCCTTCCAGCCCGGTCTCGCCGCGGAGATCCCCGGCATCCGCCTCGTGAGCGACGAACCGCGGATCGGTCCCCTGGGCGGCCTCCGGGCGGGATTGGCCGCCATGGCGGCCGAGGCGGGGGTGGTGGTGGCCGCCGACATGCCCTTCGTCACCTCCCGGTCGTTGCGACGCCTCTGGGAGATTTCGGGGGACGCCCCGGTCGTCGTGCTGCGCACCGCGGACGGCCTGCATCCCCTCTTCGGCGTCTACCGCAAGGCCTGCCTCCCCGCCGTCGAGGACGCCATCCGCCGGGGCGATCACCGCATGCGTTCCTTCTGGGCCGGCTTGCCCGTCCGGGTCATCGACGTGGTCGGCGACCCGTTCTGGAAACACACCCTCTTCAACATCAATTCGTCTTCGGACTACCAGCGTGCACTCGAACTCCAGGGCCCTCACCGAAGCGCCCCGGGCTGAGCTTTCACCTTGATAATGCGCATCATTTGCAAAATCCATCCGCCGCCGGGCCCCGAAGCCCGGTGCGTCGTTTACGCCGGGTGGGGGTCACGGAACTCCAGAAAAACAACGGGACAACCCGATATGTGGAAAAATCTGTGGAAAACGGGGTCTGCGGAACCCGCAGACGGTGCACCGGTTGAAATATTTCTGCAAGTAACTTAAAATCAATGCGTTACAATTTTGTTGAAAACGCATGGGGTTACGATATCCTGCTCCGGATGTTCAAACTAGCAAGGTTTTGCACACCTTTTTCACAAGGCGGGATCACCGGCGGAAGGGTCGGGGTCGGACCCGGCCCGGAGGGGCGGGGTCGGTGCGGTCGGTCGGGGAGTTTTCCGTGGGCGCGGCGCGGAGGGCCTTTTCCCGGAGCGCCGCCAGTTGGAGGGTAACGAGGCCGAAGGAGCGGGAGAGGGCCTCGGACTCGAGCCCCTTGAGCGCCTCCAGGGCCTTGAGGGGCTGTTTCATCCCCAGGGCCAGGTAGGCCTTCAGGAGCTGCGCCTGGAGCTTGAGCCCGACGAAACCCGAGGCCGCGGCCCGCCGCATGAGAGCGTCCATGCGATCGAGGTAGACGGATTCGAGCTTGGCGGCGCCGCGCACGGCCGCCTCGATGATCATCACGGACAGCCGGGTGTACAGGTCCTGTCCCCGGGCGGCGGCGGTGGCGGCGTCCACGGCGGCCCGGGCGGGCTCCGCCTTCCGGGCCTGGAGGCGGGCGTGGGCCAGGAGGGCGCCGGCGAGCGCCTCGTCCGCGGGGCGGTTGAGCCGGCGGAACTCGCCCACGAGCGTTTCGGCCATGGCCGCCGCCTCGTCCGGGCGGTTCCGGTAGACGGTCACGGCGGCCTTCCCCAGACGGGCGGCGGCCTTGGCGACGCCGTCGGGGGCGGCGTCGAGCGACTCCGCGAACGCCCGCTCGGCGTCGGCGAGCATTCCCCGGCTCAGCAGCGACCACCCCTGCCAGAGGAGGGCCCCGGAACGCTCGCGGGGGAAAGCGCCCGCGCGGGCGGCGTGGAGCACCAGGCGAGCCCGGTCGTAGGCCGCGTGGAGGTTTCCCAGCCGGTAGTCGGCCTCGGCCTGGTTCAGCCGCACCTGCAGGGCCCGCTGTTTTTTCCCGGCTTTCTCGAAGCGGTCACCGGCTTCGCCGAAGAGGCGGGCGGCTTCCGCCGTCCGACCGGCGGACAGGGCGTTCCCCGCCTCGGCGGCCTTCGCTTCGGCGTCCGCGGCCGGGTCTGCCGCGGGAGGCGGTGGCGGGGTCGTTTCGGCCGCCGTGACCGGTGGAGCGGGGACGACGGGGGCGGGCGACGCCGCGGCCCCGGGGGAAATCGCGGCCCCGGGGGAAACCGCCGGGGCGGCCGGGGGGGCGGGAGTCGCGGCCGTCACCGGGGCGGGTGCGGGGACCGCCGCGGCCGGCGGTGCGGGGGGCAGGGCCGGGGGCGGGACCGGGGCGGGCTCCGGCCCCCGGTTTCCCGCGATCCCGCCGATCCACACCAGGGCGGCGCCGCCGGCCAGGACGAGGGCGAGCACCGGGAGGATCACCCGCCACGGGAGACGGCGGCCGGTTGCCGGGGCGGGCGGCCGGGGGCCGGGGGCGGGACGCGCCGCGACCGTCGCCGCTGCGGGCGGTCCCGGCCGGGGGATCACCTCGGTGTCGGCATCGGCGGGCACCGGGCGCCTCCCTTCCAGGGCTTCCACCACCGCTCCCGCCCGCTGGAACCGCCGGCGGGGGTCTTTCTGCAGGCACCGGAGCAGGACGGACTCCCACAGGGGGTCCAGCTCGGGAACGTGCAGCCGGGGGGGCTCGGGCGGCTCCACCAGCCGCTTGACCATGGTGGCCACCGGCGTGTCCCCGGTGAAGGGGAGCCGACCCGTCACCATCTCGTAGATGACGACGCCCAGGGCGTAGAGGTCCGCCGCGGGGGTGACGGGGCTGCCGTCAAGCTGCTCCGGCGAGATGTAGGCCGGGGTGCCCAGCACGCTGCTCTGGCAGGTCTTGAAGGTGAGCGAGGCATCGGCGCCTTCCACGGTGCGGGCCAGCCCGAAATCGGTGACCACCGCCCGGGTCCCGGAGGGCCCCTCCGCGAGGATCACGTTGGCGCCCTTGAAGTCCCGGTGGACGATCCCGGTGGCATGGGCGGCGTCCAGGGCGGCGGCCAGTTCCCGGATGATGGGGAGGGCTTCCGGGGTCCGGAGCCTTCCCCGCCGGCGGACCAGGTCGGTCAGCGACTCGCCCCGGAGCAGTTCCATGGTCAGGAAGGCGACCCGTCGACCGGGCCCGGGCGGCTCCGGCGAAAAATCGTGGTAACCCATGTCATAGATGCGGCAAATGTTGGGGTGGGTGACCCGACGGGCCAGCTGGATCTCCCGCTTGAAGCGCCCCACGGCTTCGGCGCCGGCGGTGTCGGCCCGGAGGGTTTTCAGCGCGAGCCGCCCGTGCAGCTCCTCGTCCTCCACCTCGTAGACCTCGCCCACGCCGCCCCGCCCGATGAAACGGGCGACCCGGTAACGCCCCGCGACGAGTTCCCCCGGCCGGAAGGTTCGGGGAAGGCCTTCCCCGTCGTCGAGGGTCATCGCCAGGGTCCCGCCGTCCGCACCGGGCTCGAGCGGAAGCGTCCGGTCCATCATGGCGGTCGGGTCGTCGGCCCCGACCCGGGCCGTCTCACGCCCTGTTTCCTTTTCGTCGTCCCGTGGCATTCCCGTTCACCCCATCGACATTGCCGCATATTTTAACCCTCTTTTTGGGCTTTTGCTACAGGCTTGTGATGTATAATGAGCGGCCCGGCGGCTCGGACCCGCCGGCGACGAGGGGAACGTGAAAGAAGACGATCCGGGCGTTGGGGCCCGGCCGAACGATATCCGAATGGACGAAAGCCTCCCGGACGACCCGGCGAGGATCCGGGAGATGGGGAACCGTTTCCTGGACACCCTGCTGTCCTACTGGGGGTCCCTGGGAGACAACCCCGTCCACCCGCAGGCGGAGCCGGGCGACTTCGAGCCCCTCTCCCGCGGGGCCTTCCCGGAAACGGGCGCCGGCCTCGACGAACTCCTCGGGGAGGTCGAGCGGGTGGTGATGCCGGGCCTGACCCGGGTGGCCTCCCCCCGCTACCTGGGGATGATGAACCCGCCTCCCGCCCTCCCCGCGATCTTCGCCGACATGCTGGCCGCGGCCTTCAACCAGAATTGCTCCCTGTGGAACCAGAGCCCCGCCGGGGTGGAAGTGGAACTCGCCGTCGTGGACGAGCTCTGCCGGCTGGCGGGCCTGCCGTCCCGGACGGCCTTCGGCATCCTGGTGAGCGGGGGTTCCACGGCCAACATCATGGCCCTCAAGCTCGCCCGGGCCCGGGCCATGGGGAAACAGGTCGCCGAGGACGGCCTGTGGGGCTTGGAGTACCCCGTGGCCGTCTACGCTTCCGAAGAGGTCCACTACTCCTTCGAGAAGGGGATGGATTTCCTCGGGATGGGCACCCGCTTCCTGCGGCTGGCCCCGGTGGACGACCGCTACCGGGTGGACCCGGAGGCGCTCCGGCGCCTGATGGAGTCCGACTGCGCCCAGGGGATCGTCCCCGGCTGCGTCGTCGGCATCGCGGGGAGCACCAACACCGGTTCCATCGACCCCCTGGACCCGCTGGCCGACATCGCCGCCGAGTTCGGCGCCTGGTTTCACGTCGATGCCGCCTACGGGGGGGCCGCGCTCCTGGCCCCCGGCGTTCGCGGCCGTTTCGACGGCATCGGGAGGGCCGACTCGGTCACCCTGGACCCCCACAAGTGGTTCTTCGTCCCCTTCGAGTGCGCGGCCTTCCTGGTGCGCAGCGGCGAGGACCTTCGTTCTGGGTTCGCGACGAAGCCGCACTACTACATGGAGCAGAAGCGGGAAGACGGCCGGCACACCGACTTCTACGAGTACGGGCTCCAGGGGTCCCGGAATTTCAAGGCCCTCAAGTTGTGGATGACCCTCCGTTTCCTGGGCCGCCGGTACTACGCCGAGGTGGTGAGCCGGAACCTGCGTTTCGCGCGCCGCCTGGCGGACGCCCTGCGGAAGGACCCCGTGATGCAGCTGTTCCACGACCCCGACCTGGGCATCGTGTGTTTCCGGGCCCGGCCCGCGTCGATCAAGAACGACGAGGAGGCCCTGGACGACTTCAACCGGCGGATCCACGAGCGGATCGACCGCGAGGGGCGCTTCTGGATCTCCCGGACCCGCCTCGGGGGCCGCGCCCTCGCCCTCCGGGTGAACTTCCAGAACTACCGGACCCGCGCCGAGGACGTGGAGGAACTCCTCGCCTACCTGGCCCGCCTGGTCCGGGAGGAATCCGACCGGGGAAGCGGGGACGGCGCCGCGGGGAGACCGGAGGCGGGGGCCGGCTCCCGCGGTGAAACCCAGGCCGGATGAACCGGAGGGGGAACCACGAAATACACGAAATACACTAAAGATACGGGAATTGAACCACGAACCACACGAACCACACGAACGAAGAGTTTAGAATTGACAAGGTCGCAAAAATGACTGTCCCAGAGGAGGCGCAGACATGATCCGGGAAAAGATCGCGCAGGCGGCGGGGATTCTGGACGAGCTGAACATTGACCTGTGGCTCGTCTTCGTGCGGGAGTCCGGCACCAACCGGGACCCCTCCATGGACCTGGTGGTAGGCTCGGGCTGCACGTGGCAGTCCGCGTTCTGCATCCACCGGTCGGGAGAGACGGTGGCCATTCTGGGGAGCCTGGACACCGCGGAGGTCGAGAAGAAAGGGCACTACCAGCGCATCGTCCCCTACGTGGGCGGCATCCGCGATTCGCTCCTGCAGGTGCTCGGTGAGCTGAATCCCGCCTCCATTGCCCTGAACTGGTCCCTGGACAACTGCCTGGCCGACGGGCTGACCCACGGCATGTTCCTCCAGCTGGAGAAGCTGCTGGCGGGTACCCCCTGGGCGGGACGGTTCTGTTCTTCCGAGGCCGTCGTCGCCGCCCTGCGGGGTCGCAAGACCCCCGAGGAGATCCGCCGCCTGAAGCGGGTCGTGGAGGAAACCGAGCGGCTCTACCGCGACCTCTGCGAGCACCTGCGCCCGGGGCTCACGGAGCGGCAGATCGCCGACCGTTTGACCGCCATGACCCGGGAGCGCGGCTTCGAGCCGGCCTGGTCCACCGATCACTGCCCGTCCTGCTTCACGGGGGTCCCCCGGGCCGGCGAGGCCCACACCGGCCCCTCGGACCGCCCCGTCGAGCGGGGGGACGTCATGAACATGGACTTCGGGCTCCGGATCGACGACTACTGCTCCGACCTGCAGCGGACGTGGTACGTCTGCCGCGAGGGGGAGGAGACGGCCCCGCCCGAGGTGGAGGAAGGCTTCCGGGCGGTGGTGGACGCCATCGCCGAGGCGGCGAAAGCGGCCCGGCCCGGGGTCGAGGGCTGGGTGGTGGACGACGTGGCCCGGTCCCTCATCGTTTCCCGGGGATTTCCCGAGTACCCCCACGCCCTGGGTCACCAGGTCGGACGCTCCGCCCACGACGGCGGCGTCCTCTTCTGCCCGAGGTGGGAACGCTACGGCCAGGTCCCGTGGCAGAAGATCGAGGAAGGGCAGGTCTTCACCCTGGAGCCCCGGGTCCCCATCGCGGGGCACGGTGTCGCCACGGTGGAGGAGATGATCATCGTCACCCCGGGGGGAGGGGAGTTCATCTCCTCTTTTCAACGGGACCTCTGGCTGGTAAAATGAACGATCGTCCGGCAGACCGGGATCCGGAAGCCGGCAACCCCAATTCAAACAACGCACAAGGAGTGTCACCCATGAACCGATCCATCGCAGCACGCCTGACGACGACCCTGATCTTCCTGGCAGCCCTCTTCACGCTGTCGGTCGCGGCGGAGGAAACCAAGGCCAAGCAGCCCACGGTGACCCCGAAGGACGCCACGGTCGCCGCCGCCCCCGCGAAGACCACGGGCGGCGAAAAGCCCGCCGAGACGCCCAAGCCCGTTCCGGCCCCCCAGCCGTCCTCGGGCGCCCCCCAGCCGATGCCCATGATGCCGCCCTCCACCGTCCCGCCGCCCCAGGAGGACCCGGGGAGCAAGCTGCCGAAGGACACCGTGGTCCTCTCCATCGGCGAGCGGAAGTACACCGTGACCGACTTCGAGCAGTTCCTGAACATGATCCCGGCCCGGTCGCGGGCCATGATCACCGTCAACAGCCGCCGATCCCTGGCCGAGAACATCGCCAACATGATCATCCTGGCCGACGAGGCCCGCCGCCGCAAGCTGGACGAGGACCCCGTCGTCAAGAGCCGCCTTTGGGCTTCCGCCGAGCAGACCCTGGCGCAGAGCCTGGTCCAGAAGGTGCAGGAGACGGTCACCATCCCCCTGGAGGAAGTCCAGGCCTACTACGACCAGAACAAGGCCCGCTACGAGGAGATCCGCGCCTCGCACATCCTGATCCGCGCCAAGGGCGGCCCGGGGGCCCTTCCAGAGGGCAAGAAGGAACTGACCGACGAGGAAGCCAAGGCCAAGGCCGACGAGATCTACAAGATCGTGACGACGCCCGGGGCCGACTTCGCCGCCATCGCCACCGCGGAGTCCTACGACAAGTCTTCGGCCGCCAAGGGCGGGGACCTGGGCCTGTTCTCCCGGGGGCGGATGGTCCCCGACTTCGAGAAGGTCGCCTTCACCCTCGGTGTCGGCGAGATCGGGGCCCCCGTCAAGACCCCGTTCGGCTGGCACATCATCAAGGTGACGGAGAAGAAGACCAAGTCCATCGACGAGGTCCGGATGGAGATCGAGAACATGCTCCGCGCCGACAAGCAGAAACAGGCCGTGGATGCCATCCAGAAGGCGGTCCCCGTGGTTTACAACGACGTCTACTTTCCGAAGCCGGCCCCTCCCCCGGCTCACTCCGGTCCCGCGGAGGCGAGGGTCCCCCGCCCCGTGACCCCGACCCCGGCGCCCGCGAAGGCCGTGACCCCGGCACCCGCTCCGGTTCCGACCCCCGCCCCGGCGCCGGCCCCCAAGCCGGCCGAACCGTCGAAGTAAATGGCCGCCGGAGGTGATCGGGGGTTTCCCCCCCGGTCACCCGGCTTTTTCGTTTCCCCGACGCCGCGCTCGGAAGGCCACGCCGACCCGAACGCGGCGTCGCGTCTTCTCCGCGTTTCCCGTTTTTCCGCGTATTCTGCGGTTAAACCCTTTTCATCTCACCCGCACCTGTCCGTGTTCATCCGGTGTTTTCTCCCGCCCTGTCCTTCCACGCGGGCCGGGTTCGCCCTCGGCGTCCCGGGTTGCCTCCCCCCGCCGCGTTCGGGGAAAACGCCTGAGACCGCAATTCCCCTTTGACGGAATCCGCCGCCGGGTGGGATAATGGACCTCAGGGAGAAAAGCGGCGGGTGCCGGACGGGCGAAACGCCCCGTTCGGGTTGCCGGCCCGCCGCCTTGGGCACGGAGGTGGCCAGTGACTGGCAAAGTTCTGACAGGTTTGGCGTTGGTTCTTCTGGTGACCGCGGCGTCCGGCTGCGGGTCCGGGGAGGACATCCCGGAAGCGGCTGACGCGAACCGCCCCCCGCCCATCTACGTCACGGCCCCCGCCGTTCCTTCCCCCCCGCCTCCCCTCCCGGAGAATACCCCGGGCGCCGGGCCGTTCCTCCGCCCCGGCCGGACGACCGGCTCCGGCACCCCGGCCCGGGCTGCGGGGGGCGGGACCCCGGAGGCGGCGGAAACCCCGGACGCCGCCGTCGCCGGGGCCAACCCATCGACCCCTCCGGCCCCCGCCTCCCCCGGGGGGGCCGTCGTCAGCATCGGCAACAAGGATTTCTTCGGGTCCATCCACGAAGCGACCGGCGCGAGGCCGTCCCAGGTGGGAGCCCCTCCCGCCGCCCCGCCGAACGCCGCCAGGCCGGGGCAGGCCGCCCCGCCCCCCCCGGCTTCCGCGCCGCCGCCTTCCGCGGGTCAGGGCACCGAAATCGAGCAGAAAGCCTGGCCGAAGATCCAGCGGCACAAGAATTGAAGGAGAACGGCATGGGTGAGTCTTCCAGACGTGTTTTCCGGGTGATCCGCGTGACGGCGATCCTCCTGGCGGGGGCGCTGTCGGGTGCCGGGTGCGGGTCTTCGGAAGAGCCCGAGTACGCCACCGCACCCCCGTCCGGGCCCAAACCCATCATCCTGAAGGATGTTCCCACACCGACCACGACGGAAGGGACCCCGGCGGGCGCCTCCGCCCCCCGGGCCCGTTCGGCAGGCGGGACCGGACGTGTCGCCCGAGGCGCCGCCAGTCAGACGACCGCCGCTTCCCGGCCGCCCACGACCGCCGGATCCGGGCCCGCCCTCACCCTCGACAGCCGGGACCTCTTTGGGTCCATCCAGGAGATGGCCGACGCCCAGCCGGTCCAGTCGGACGGGACCGGTTCCGGCTGGAGCAAGGGGGGCTCGGACGACTCCTGGATGCAGACCCGGAAGGGTTCGGGGACCGTCGCCTCGGCGAGCGGGTCCTCCGCCGCCGGCGCGCGTTCACCCACCAGCGTCGGGCGGTCCCTGGCCACCCGCCGCCGGGGTTGACGCCGCTGACCCTGCGCCCCCCGTGGGGGGGCGGAATTCGGGCTACCCGGCCGGAAGCCGAAGCGAAACCCCTCTCCCGAGGGGTTTTACTTTTTCGGCAGGCGCGCGAAGACGCGGGCGGGGGCGCCGGTCCCGCCGGCGATGAGCATGGGGATCACGTAGAGGGTCGCCCCCCGCGGCGGAAGTTTTTCCGCGTTTGCAAGGTTCTCCAGGGCCAGGCGGTCGTGGCCGCACACCACCCGGTGGGTCCGGAAGTCGGTGGATTGCCCCCGGTCGATGCTGGGGGTGTCGATGGCGATGCCGATGATCCCCCGCTGGGAGACGGCCCACTCCACCGCCTCCGGGGAGAACCCGGGGAAGTGCAGCTCCGGGACCGCCGCGGCCCCCGTCTTTCCGGTCCCGAGGACCTTTGACCGGTCGGGGTAGAAGCGACGGTCCCAACCGCTGACCATGACCAGCCAGGCGCCGG
The DNA here is from genome assembly GCA_018001935.1 of Acidobacteriota bacterium. NCBI lineage: Bacteria > Pseudomonadati > Acidobacteriota > Acidobacteriota bacterium. The sequence continues at coordinate 63,831 of JAGNHB010000015.1, read as the reverse complement.
CCGGGATCTTCCCGTGGCGTTTCTCCCAGGATTCCAGGTCCGCCGGCGTCAGGAGGTAGTCGGGGTCTTTCTCGCAGGCCTCCCGCACGTCCACTGCCACCGCCGGGGCGATCCACTCCCCCAGGGGCACCTGGTCGATGGTGCGCCCTCCCCGGGCGAAGTGGCGGGGTGCGTCGACGTGGGTCCCCCCGTGCTCGGACGCGGAGTAGTTGTTCGAGGCATACCAGTAGCCGCCGTCGGTTTCCCCCGCGAAGACCTTCTCGAGGCGGAACGGGTCCGCCGTCGGCCAGTAGACGGTCTTCTCGTCGTAGGGGTAGGTCATGTCCAGCCACTCCCTGCCCGAAGCCGGGGGCGCTTCCGCGGCTCCCGCCCCCCCGATCCCGGCCACGAGGACGAGTGCAGACAACACGCGGACTGAAATACGGATCGCAGGATGCATGGCCGTCTCCTTTATCGCGTCGCTCGCCGTGAGATGAACAGCAGGTCCAGAACGTCCACCCGCCCGTCCCCGGTGGCGTCGCCGTTCTCGCCGGGTGCGAATTCCGCGTTCAGCCCGGCGAGGCGGGAAGCCATGAGCACGGCGTCGAGGGCGTTGACGGTGTTGTCGAGGTTGAGATCGCCGTCCGGGTGGTAGGACCAGGAATAGATGCCCGACGAACCGCAGGCGGCCAGGATGGTCGGGCAGGGCCGATCGACGAGGAGAAGGGACCACACGGTACCGGGCGGGCCCTGGCCCACCGATTCCCAGGTGTCACCCAGGTCGAGGCTGCGGTACACGCCCATCGTCGAGCCTGCGTAAACAGCCCGAGTCAAGGGATCCACCGTCATCGCGAAGCCGTAGGTGCTCGGGAAACTGTTGTTCACCGCGGACCACGTGGCGCCGGCGTCCTGGCTCCGGAAAAGACCGTTGGCGCCGGTCCCCGCGTAGATCAACTGCCGGCTCAACGGGTCCGTGGCCAGCGCGAGGACCGACCAGGGGGTCAGACCCTGAACGAGAACCGCCCAGTTCCTCCCGTGATCCGTCGACCGATACACGATCCCCTGGTCCGAACCGGCGTACACAACGGACGAATCCACCGGGTCGAAAACAATCGAATAGGCCGACCCCGGGCAACCTCCCACGCTTGTCCAGGTCTGCCCGCCGTTCTCGGAACGTTTCAACCCGTCGCCCAGCGTGCCCATGAGCACGACACCGCTCACCCCGGGGTCCGTGGCAAGGGTCGCGACCCGGGAGGGGGTGTTGCCCGGGTCGATCCACGTCTCGCCCCCGTCGGTGCTGGTGTACACCCCGATGGATTCGGTTCCCGCGATCAGGGTGGAGCCGGAGAAGGTGAGCCCCCGGACGGGGGACGCAATCAAGCCGCCGCGGGAAGGGGCCCAGTTCATCCCGCCGTCGTCGCTGCGGAAGACGCCGACAAAATCCTCCGGGGCCGCCAGGATTCCCCGGGTTCCCATGTGCAGCAGGTCGGCGCCCGTCGGTCCCGCGGGAAGACCGGTCCCGAATGGGGCCCAGTTTTCGTCGATTCCCGCGACGCGGTAGACGCCGGAATCGGTACCCGCCAGCATCACGCCGGGGTCGTCGGGGTCGAAGACCACCGAGACCACCGCGGATTCCCCCAGGCCGCGGGTGTCGGGAAACCAGGTGTCGGTGCCCCGGTCCAACCAGAAGAGCCCCCGGTCGGTGCATGCACAGACGGCATGCTCCGGCCCCGGGGAGAAGCAGATCCTCCGGAAATAAGCGAAGGATGGCAAGCCGGCCATTTTGATCCAGGAGGAACCGTTGTTCCGGCTCAGGTACATCCCCTTGGTGGACGCCGCCGTGTACACGCGCCCGGCCACGTGCCGATCAAAATGGACGGACCCGTGCACCTCCCCCCCGCCCGGCGTCGAAACCCGGTTCCAGTGCGCACCGCCGTCGGTGGTGAGATAGTACTTCCCGGTGTTGGCCATCACGTGCTGCGGGGCGAAGGGATCGACGTCCAGGCTGCCGGTGAGCTGGCCCTCGATGCCCGTGTTGATCGAGAACCAGGTTGTCCCGCCATCCAGCGACTTGAAAAGGCGGGTGTTGGTCGCCGAAACGTACAGCACGTCGGGATCGGAGGGGTCCGCGCACAACGCCCAGATGATCAGTGACATATGTTCGCCGTTGATGCAGACCCAATCGCGACCCCCGTTCCCGCTCCGGAAAACCCCTCCGGACGTCGTGGTCAGGTAGACCACCTCGGGTGCCGTCGGGTTCCAGGACAGGATGCCCACCCTCGGGATGTGCAGGCCGCTGGTTTTCGGAACCCAGGTGCGCCCGCCGTCGTCGCTGCGGACAACCCCGCCGCCCTGCAGGCCGGCGAACAGCCGGTTCGGGGCGGCCGGGTCCCGGGCCATGGAGCGGACCCGGCTGTTCGCCGGCCCGCAGGGGACCCACTCGGTCGGTACGGCCATCACAAAACCGGAAATTGATGTCAGCCATGCCGCTGCAAGGAAAGCCGCCACTCTCGATCGTCTCGAGGGGAGCGGAAGCGCCGGTATCCGGCCGGCACTCGTTTGTCGATCTGCGCGGGGCTGCCGGCCGGGTGCCGGCGCTCCCTCGACGCGTTGCGAAATCGGCGCCTTTGCGTTCATAACACCTCCTCTTGCCGCACTGGCCTTCCAGCCGGCCGAAAAGAAGGCATCATATCCGAGAAAAGCGCTCAAAATCTATAGATAAATGAGGTCTGGAACCGCAGGGCGTCGCCCGGCGAACGTCCCTTGTAAGAGGTGTGCCACCTCGACAGCTCCAGGCCGATCTGGACCGCCGCGTTGACGTCGAACAGGGCGTTTCCGAAGTAGACCTCGTTCAGGGTGCGGTCTCCGACGTTCAGGTCGTCGTCGTTGGGGTCGTCGATGGCGCCGCCCAGGTTGAACCGCCAACGGCGCCAGGGCCCCATGGCCAGGGACACCCACCCGCCGGTGTCGCCGATGGCGCGGTTGGTCGCGAGGTTGATGCCCTGGCCGATGGCGCCGAAGTACTCGTCCAAATTCGCGCCACGGTAGATCTCGGCTTTGAGCAGGACCTTGTCGGACAGGGGGAAGCTGAAGTCGAGGTTGCCCGACCAGCTGGGCACGGTGACGCTGCGGCCGTGGGTGTCGAGGTCGATCTCGTCCCGCCCGCGGTGACCCGAGACGCCGATCACGACGTTCCGGCCGCCCAAGCCCCGGAACTGGAGGGCCGCGCGCCCCTGGAAGGTGGGCAGGGGGGAGTCCCGGCCGGTGTCGGTGGAGGGGACCAGGGTGTCCCCGATGGTCCGGGCCACGGCCCCCTGCAGGGTGAGCCGGGTCCCTCCGCCCAGCCGGAAACCCTTCTCCAGTCGGACCTGGGGGTGGCGGTAGGCGATGTTGCCGGACCACCAGGTGGGGCTGTAGTTGATCATGTAGGGGAACAGGGGCGAGATCACGTCCCAGGTCTGGCCGGCGATCAGCGAGAAGTCGTACCGGGGCCACTCCAGCTTGAGGTAGGCGTGACGGAGCATGGGGAGGGGGCGGTTCTCCGTCCCGCCCCCGTAGAAGTCGACCTCGAGCTTGCCGGTGGTCTTGACGCCCTTCATCTCGGGCCCCGTCACGTCGATGCCCACCCGGGTGTCGTTGGCCGTGATGACGCACTCCGCGTCGTCGGGGCTCACGGCGTCGGACTCGACCCACCGGGCGAAGTTGCCGGGGTTGACGCGGTGGGTGTTCCAGGCGGCGTCCAGCTTGACGTACCCGTAAAGGTCGACCTTGAACTTGCTGGTGACGGCGTTCCGGTCGGCTTTCTCCGGGGCGGAAACCGCCTGAGGGGGAAGCGTCGGGGCCGGGACGGCCGGTGCGGCGGCGACCGACTCCGGGGCCGGTTTCGGCGCCAGCAGGCCCTTCAGTTCGGCCACGGCGTTTCGCAGTGCTTCCACGTCTTTCCGCAATTGGCCCACTTCCTCCCGGAGTTCGGCGTTCTCCGCCTTCACCCGTGCCAGGTCGTCCGGACGATCCTGGGACGGGGAGAAGAGGCAGAGGAGACCGAACAGGCCGACCGTCCACAATCCCTTTCTTGCGCTCACCGGAAACCTCCTCGCGGACGCTGCCGACGGTGAAGGGCCGCCCGGTGTTGCCGTGTCCCTGGTTCAGCGGGTAGATCCGATCCCTTCACCTCGAATTACCCCCAGAATAAGCGAAAACACAGTGAGGGTAAAGAAAAACATGGCGCGGCCGCCGTGGCCGCGCCATGTTTTCAATTGCCTGACGCTAAATCGAGGCTGCTATTAGAAGCGGTAGATGAAGGAGGTCTGGAAACGCAGGGCGTCCCCCGAGGCCTTCCGCTTGTAGTTGGTGTGCCAGTTCGACAGCTCGAAGCCGATCTGGACCGCCTCGTTGAGGTTGAACAGCGCGTTCCCGAAGTACACCTCGTTGAGGGTGCGGTCGTTGTTGTTCAGGTCGAAGTCGTTGGGGTCGTCGATTGCCCCGCCGATGTTGAAACGCCACTTCTGGAAGGGCCCGAAGCTCAGGGAGGCCCAGCCGCCGGTGGTGGCGACCTGGCGAAGCGTCGTGAGGTTGACGCCCTGGCCGATGCCGCCGAGGTACGTGTCCAGGTTGGCGCCCCGGAAGAACTCGCCCTTGAAGGCGATTTTCTTGTGGAGCGGGATCGTGAGGTCCACGTTGGCGGACCAGGTGGGGATCCGGACGTTGACGCCGGTGTTGGTGATGTCGAGTTCGTCCCGGCCGTAATGCCCCGAGACGCCGATGACGACGCTCTGCTTGCCGGGGCCCGGGAACTGGAGCGCCGCCCGCCCCTGGAAGGTGGGGAGCGCCGAGTCTTCGCCCGTGTCGCCGGGGCTGAGGGACGTCGCGTCGCCGATGGTCCGGACCATGGCGCCCTGGAAGAGGATTTTCGTCCCCTCGGCCAGCTTGAAGCCCTTGGTCATGCGGAGCTGGGGATGGCGGTAGCCGATGTTGCCCGCCCACCAGGCCGGGCTGTAGTTGATCATGGTGGGGAGGAGCGGGGCGATGACGTCCCAGGTCTGGCCGGCCAGGATGGAGAAGTCGTGCTTGGGCCACTCCACCTGGAAATACGCGTGCCGCATCATGGGAACGGGCTTGTTCTCGGTCCCCCCGCCGTAGAAGTCGACCTCGAGCTTGCCGGTGGTCTTCATCCCCTTCCCCTCGGGGCCCGTGAAGTCCAGGCCCACGCGGGTCTCGTTGGCGGTGATGTTGGCCTCGGAGTCGTCGGGGTTGGTGGCCTCCGATTCGGCCCAGCGGGCGTAGTTGCCGGGGTTGGTCCGGGAGGAGTCCCAGGCGGCGTCCAGCTTGGCGTAGCCGTAGAGGTCCACCGCGTACTTGCTTCGAACCGCCGGCTTCTCCGCCTTGGGGGCAGGGGCCGCGGCCGCCTGCGCGGCGGGGGCGGGAACGGCCGGGGCGGCGGGGGCCGCGGCGGCCGGCGCCGGCTTCAGGGTCGCGAGGGTCGCCTGCATCTGGGCCAGGGTCTTCCGCATCTCGTCCATGTCGCTGCGCATTTTCGAGACTTCCGACTTCAGTTCCGCGTTCTCCGCCTTGAGCCGCTCGACGTCGTCGGATTGGCCCCGGACGGGCACGACCGATCCGACCAGCCCGATCCAGCACCACACGATCAGGGTCCGATGGAATTTCATTGCGTCCTCCTTTGCGTCCGTCGACGCGGGGCACATCCTAGCCGAGTCGATGCAAACATGCAACCGGAAACCGCGCGGACGGCCCACGTCCGGCGGCCGGGGCCGACGTTTCGCCGGGCGGTCCTTCCCGTTGATCCCGCGCGGGGTTTGGGGTAAGATGGCGCCTCGCCGCCCGCGGCCGACACCGCGAGCCAACTTTCCGGAAGGAGCCTCACCATGCCGAGGACGGTTGCCGTGGTCGCCCTGGCCGCCCTGGCCCTGGTCTCGGGGGCCTGCGGGTCCCGCAAGCGTCCCCTGCCGCCGGTCGCCCGGAGCGGCGGCGCCGGGCCGACGGGAGCGGGGGCGTCGGCCCGACCGCCGGCCGTGGACCCGAAGGACCACGAACTGGAAGGGAAGGCCTCCTGGTACGGCAAGCCCTACCACGGCCGCAAGACGGCCAGCGGCGAGCGATACGACATGAACGACTTCACCGCGGCGCACCGGACGCTGCCCTTCGGCACCCTGGTGCGGGTGGAGAACCTGGAAAACCGGTTGACGGTGGTGGTGCGCATCAACGACCGGGGGCCTTTCGTGGACGACCGGGTCATCGACGTCTCCTACGCGGCGGCCAGGGCCCTGGAGATGCTGGTGGGGGGCGTGGTCCCGGTGCGCATCGTCATCCTCGGCGACAAGGAGCGGAAAAAGTGAAACCCGGACCCGTCAAGGCCATCTACCCGGGGTCCTTCGACCCCCTCACCAACGGACACGTGGACATCCTCCAGCGGGGCACCCAGCTGTTCGACACCGTCATCCCCGCCATCCTCATCAACTACGAGAAGACCGCCTTCTTCACCCCCGAGGAGCGCATGCACATGATCCGGGAGGCCGTGGGCGACCTGCCCGGCGTGGCCGAGCCCATCTACTTCGACGGCCTCACGGTGGACGCCGCCCGCCGCCACGGGGCCACGGTGATCGTCCGCGGCATCCGCGCCGTCTCCGACTACGAGTACGAGCTGCAGATGTCCCTCATGAACCGTTCCCTGGCGCCCGAGGTGGAGACGGTCCTGCTGGTCCCCGCCCAGGAGTACTCCTTCATCAGCTCCCGGCTGGTGAAGGACATCTTCCAGCGGGGCGGCGACATCCGCGACCTGGTGCCCGAGGGCGTCAGGGCCATGCTGCGGACGAAATTCCCGCGCCCGGAGGTTTGAGGTGCAGATCCCGTTCCCCCACATCTTCAAGCAGTACGACATCCGGGGCCTCGCCGGCTCCGAGCTGACCCCGCCCCTGGTGGAGCACCTCGGCCGCGCCGTGGGCACCCTCCTCCGCCGGGCGGGGAAGACCGACCTCGTCGTCGGGCGCGACGGGCGGCTGTCGGGCCCCGAGTACGCCGCCGCCTTCATCGCCGGCGCCCGGTCCGCGGGGCTCGATGTCCTGGACATCGGCCTCTGCCCCACGCCGGTGGTCTACTACGCCATCCACCGCCTGGAGGCCGGCGGCGGCGTGGCCGTCACCGCCAGCCACAACCCGCCCGGCTACAACGGCCTCAAGATCTGCCGCGGGACGGAGTCGGTTTTCGGTGACGAACTCCAGGCCCTCCGCCGCCTGGTGGAGTCCGGGGACTACGAGACGGGCAGCGGCTCGCTCCGGCGGGAGGATATTCTCCCCGACTACCTTGAGTACCTCGCCGACCACTTCGGCGAGTTCCCTTCCCGCCCGAAAGTGGTGGTGGACGCCGGCAACGGCACGGCGGGGCTGGTGGCCCCCGAGCTTTTCCGGCGCCTGAAGTGCCGGGTGGCGGAACTCTACTGCAACGTGGACGGCCGTTTCCCCAACCACGAGGCCGACCCCACCGTGGAGGAGAACCTGGTCGACCTGATCGGGCTGGTGCGGCGCCAGAAGGCCGCCCTGGGCATCGCCTTCGACGGCGACGGCGACCGCATCGGCGTGGTGGACGAGGACGGCGAGGTCCTGCGGGGCGACCAGATCCTGCTGCTCTACGCCCGGGCGCTCCTGGAAACCGAGCCCGGTGCGCTCATCCTCTCGGAGGTGAAGGCTTCCCGGGTCCTCTACGACGAGATCGCCCGGGCGGGGGGACGGCCCCTCATGTGGATGACCGGCCACTCCCTCATCAAGGCCAAGATGAAGGCGTCGGGTGCGAGGCTCGCCGGGGAGATGAGCGGACACATGTTCTTCGCCGACCGCTACTTCGGCTACGACGACGCCATCTACGCCGCCGGCCGGCTCCTGGAGATCCTGGACCGCACGGGCAAGTCCCTGAAGGAACTGCGCCGGTCCATCCCCCCGTCGTGCAACACCCCCGAGATCCGCGTGGCCTGCCCCGAGGCGGACAAGACACGCCTCGTGAGCGCCCTCCTGGAACATTATCGGAAAGCGCACGAAGTCGTGGACATCGACGGGGTCCGCGCCACCTTCGAGCACGGCTGGGGCCTCGTGCGCTCCTCCAACACCCAGCCCATCCTGGTCCTGCGCTTCGAGGCGGACACGCCGGAGCACCTGGCGGCCATCCGGGCGCGCGTCACCGCCGACATCGACCGCTTCAAGCGGGAACTGGGGATCGGCTGAGCCGGGCGGGTGCCATGCCGACGTCCCTGCCCTTCGTCAAGTGCCACGGTTGCGGGAACGACTTCCTGGTGATCGCCGCGGGGGAGTGGGAGCGCGGCGGTCTTCGCCCGGAAACCGCCGTCCCGGCCCTCTGCGACCGGCACACCGGCGTGGGCGCCGACGGGGTGATCCTCTGGGAGCCCCTGCCCGGCGGGCCCGGGGCCGTCCGGTTCCGCATCTTCAACCAGGACGGGTCCGAGGCGGAGATGTCGGGCAACGGGCTCCGCTGCCTGGCGGCGCACCTCTTCCTGGATCACCCGGAGGCGGCCGGCACGGGATCCGCGGGAGCCGGCGCCGGGAGTGTGCTCCGGGTGGAAACCCTCGCCGGGAGCCGGACCGTGACCCTCCTGGAACGGGTCCCGGGCGCCTGCCGGCTCCGGCTGGACCTGGGGCCCGCCGCCTTCGAGCCGGGGGCCGTGCCGGTCCGCCTGCCGGACGGGGTGATGGATACCCGCCGGTTCACCCTGGACCTGGGCGGCGTTCCCGTGACCCTCACCGCCCTCTCCACCGGAAACCCCCACGCGTCGGTCCGGGTGGAGGCCTTCGACGACGCCTTCATCGCCTTCGCGGGGCCGCGGCTGGAGAACCACCCCGCCTTCCCGTCCCGGGCCAACGTCGAGTTCCTCCGGGTCGTTGACACCCACACGCTCGAGGTCCGCTTCTGGGAGCGCGGCGTGGGGCCGACCCGCTCCTCGGGCACCGGCAGTGCCGCCGCGGCCGCCGCGGCCCTGGCCAACGGGTGGGTGTCCTCGCCCGTGCAGGTCCGGATGGAGGGCGGCGAGTTCGTCGTCCGGCGGGAACCGGACGGCCGCCTCCTCCAGGACGGCTGGGCGCACCGGGTGTTCCGTGGGGAGATCGAGAGGTAAGAGGAATCCAGAATCCAGAATCCAGAATCCAGAATCCAGAATGAGGACGGGGCCGCGGGATGGCTGAGACAGGGGGACGGGACATGGCGGAACACGGCGCGGGGCATCGCCGGAAATTTGACGATCAGGAAGGCATTCCCGCCTTTCTTCTGCATTCTGAAATCGGCATTCTGAATTCTGAATTCTGGATTCTGAATTCTGAGTTCACTCCGGCTTCCCCATGACCTCTCCGCTCGACAACCTCACCGTGATCTGTGTCGGCGTCCAGGGGAGCGCGAACCTGGGCTCGGTGGCCCGGGCCATGACCAACTTCGGCCTGGGCCGGCTGGTCCTGGTGGCCCCGGAGTGCGGCGTCGACCCCGAGGCCCGGCGGATGGCCTGCCACGCCGGGCACCTCCTGGACGGGCTCGAGACGGTGGACCGCCTCGACGCCGTTCTGCCGCGGTTCAGCCTCCTGGCCGGGACCAGCGGGAAGACCCGCCTGAGCAGCTGCACCCCGCCGCTGGAACCGGAGGAGGCCGCCCCGGAGATCCTGGCGGCGGCCCGAACAGGGCCCGTGGGGCTGCTGTTCGGTCCCGAGGACCACGGGCTGTCCAACCGGGAGCTGAAGCTGTGCCGGTGGGTGATCCGCGTCCCCGCCTCCCACCACAACCCGTCGCTGAACCTCTCCCACGCCGCCGCCATCGTCTTCTCGCACCTCTACCGGCGGTGCGGGCTCGAGGCGCGCACGCCGGCGCGCCGCGGCCGCGGGGCCGCCGGGGTGGAAACCATGGAAAAGCTCTTCGCCCACCTCCGCGAGGTCCTCCTGGACGTCGGCTTCCTCCACGCCAACAACCCCGAGCGCATCCTCTACGTGCTGCGCCGGGTCCTCGGGCGCGCTTCCCTGGACGAGCGGGAGGCCACCATCCTGCACGGGATCCTCCGCCAGGTGGACTGGGCCCTCAAGGAATCGGGCCGTTCCTACCGGCGGTGATCTGAAGTGTGGGAGTGAGGCTTCGAACCCCCGCCCTGGTTTCGGATCGGTGCTTCGTCGTTCGGGGGCGGCTGAAAGGGACGAAAGGACCAAAAGGACCAAAGGGACCCAAAGGACACCGAAGAACCCGGAGAACCCTGGGGACGCCAACAGCCTGCTTTGCGAGGTTTGGCGTCTCTTCGTCTCTGCGTGAGGCCATGAACAATTCGGGTCCAGGTCCGGCTGAAGACCGATCACCGCGGAACTCAGCGCGCAAGCGGACGTTCGCCACCCCTTGATTGATGCGCTTGGGGGCGCCGTTCACTCGGCAAGGGCGGCCAGAGAATCAGCCGGGATCACGTCCACCCGGTCTGCAAGCGGGTAGCGGCGGTCTCCGGGATAAACGACCATCAGTCGGTCAAGCTTGAGGTCGGTCAAGGCCGTCCGCATGGAGGGCGTCAGCCGGGGGGCGTCCGACCGCTTGACCTCGATGCCGACCCGTTTTCCGCTGATCACTACCCTTTCAAGCCTTCCCGCCAAGGATTCGGACGACTGCCTGAGCAGGGATGGGGAAGCGCTCCCCAGGATCAGGAAACGGGCCCGCAACGGTTCCCGGTCTGACAGAACCCGGAGAATGGGGAACAGGTCCGGGCGACGCTGGATTTCGTCGATCACCACCAGGCCCTCCAGTTTCTCCACAGCGGTCATGGGTTCGTCCAGCCGGGCAAGGCTCGAGGGGTCTTCCAGGTCGAAGTAGCCGGGCGCGTCGGCCGCCAGGAACTACCGGGCGAGGGTGGTCTTGCCGCACTGCCGGGGTCCGAGGAGGGCGACCACGCGGCTTCTCCCAAGGGCAGCCCGGATTCGTGACACGATTTCGGTACGAGGGATCATGCGTTATTAGTACCATGAAATTTCAACATGTCAAGTTAGAATTTCATGGTCTTTCGTTGAGATGCTGGACCCTCCATTCCGGCCGAGATACACCGGTTCCCCCGGGGACAGTCCGGCTTCTTCCGGAGAGAGGGCTCGCCGGCATCGTACCCGGCATGTTCGGGGCTATCGGACCGGGTCTGTCCGTCCGTCGTTGCCGACGATGAGGACGGGGGCGCCCACCTCCACCTTGGGGAAGAGCCAGCGGATTTCCTCGTCGTTCACGGCCATGCAGCCCCAGGTCCAGTCCTGGCCGAAACCGCCCATGCCGTGGATCTCGATGTTCCCGCCGATCCCGGTGTCCGGGGGGATCTCCCCCCGGGCCTGCGCTTCCTGGTAACGCTGCCGGTCCTCGGCGTTGGGGTAGTCGATGAGGAGGGCCAGGGTGTAGCTGGTCTCCCCGGGCCCGAGTTTGCGGGCGACGCGGTAGAGGCCCTCCGGCGTGGTCCGGAAGTCGGAGTGGAGTTTGCGGGTGACGGGGTCGGCCCCCAGGTCGGCGTACATGGAGCGCTGCAGCCGCCCGTTCCGGTAGTAGTCGAGCCGCCGGGCCTTCTTGACCATGACCAGGAGCGTCCGGTTTCCGCGGCTTTGCTCCACGGCCCGGCGGATCTGCTCGCGCCAGGTCCGGACGTTGTCCGGGTCGTCCAGGCGGGAGGCCGGGAAGAGGGCGCCGAAAGCGCCGCCGGGCAAGCTGAACAGGCAGAAGGCGACCACGGCCGGCAACCCGGCCCGTCGGGAAAACCGGCGGTGCGTCCGTCCTCCGGCGTGAAGGCCGAAAACGGTGTCGCGGTGGGAGAAGGGGCGGGGGTGGGTCGGGTGTGTCACGGTGCTTTCTCCGAAAGGGAAGCATCCCTTCCTACACTGACACGCCGGAGAAAAAAAAGGTTCCCGCCTGAGAGAATATTGTGGAACGTCGTGTGCACGCGCCACGTTTGCACGCGCCACGTTTGCACGCGCCACGTTCGCACGCGCCACGTTCGCACGCGCCACGTTCGCACGCGCCGTCCCGGCGCGGGGGCGAAGGTCTTGAGCCAGTTCAGGGGCAGGGCAGGACCCCCTGGCCTTGGGCACGGGGGTGTCCGCGTCGGGACGACGCGTACGAACGGGGGAGGGGGTCAGCCGAGTTCGGACGGAGCGGTGCCCGCATTCGACGGCGGCGGCCAGTCCTCCAACGTGATCGCCCACCGTTCATGGTCCCGCCAGGCGCCGTCGATGAACAGGTAACGCGGGGAGTACCCCTCGAGGGTGAAGCCCAGTCGCCGGACCAGGCGGCGGGACGCCTCGTTGCCGGGCTGGATGTTGGCCTCGACCCGGTGAAGCCCCAGTGGGCCGAAGGCGTGGTCGATGGCCAACCGGAGCCCCTCGGTCATATACCCTCGACCGGCGTGGTCCACATGGGCGAAATAGCCCGAGTAGGCGCTTCGAAACGCCTTCATGAAGATCTGGCTCAAATTGATCACCCCGACGATGGCCCCGTCCTCCCGACGGCAGGCGAGCAATCCCTCGAAGGTATCGGTTCGGCATTGGTTGAGGTACTCGTTGAATTCCCCGGGGGTTCGGGGCGGAGACATCCATGGGGAATGGAGGGGTTGGCTTCGAAGGACCATCGCCAGGAATTCATCCCCGTCTTCGGGGACGGGTTTCCGCAGAAAGACCCGGGGGGCGTCAGTGATGGTCTGCCCGGCAGGCGTGACAAGGGTTGTTGTCAAAATTGATCCTCCGGAATGCACCGAATCCCCTGGCCTCTTTCCATGCCGGGGTATCCTGCCGTCCTCCTCGCCAAGACGAACTGGAAATCCTGGACCCCACGTCGGGGGTCATTTGCCCGCGACCGCCAGGGTCTCGTAGAGGTAAGCGTAGACCAGCGCCCACATCGTGGCGGCCTGACGGTTGTTGGCCGCACCCCCGTGGCCGCCCTCGATGTTCTCCCAGTAGAGGCAGTCGTGGCCCAGTTCCTCGAGGCGGGCCACCATCTTGCGGGCGTGGCCCGGGTGGACGCGGTCGTCCCGGGTGGAGGTGGTGAAGAAGATCCGGGGGTACTTCGCGTCCTTCCTCGCCATGTGATAGGGGGAGTAGTCCTTCATGTAGGCCCACATGTCGGGGTCGTCGGGGTTGCCGTACTCGGCCATCCAGCTGGCCCCGGCGAGGAGCTTGCTGTAGCGTTTCATGTCCAGGAGGGGGACCATGCAGACCACGCCCTTGAAGAGGTCGGGCCGCATCATGCTCACCGCGCCCACCAGGAGCCCGCCGTTGCTGCCGCCCTGGATGGCCAGCTTCGCCGGGGAGGTGATCTTGCGGGCCACGAGGTCTTCCGCCACGGCGATCATGTCCTCGTACACCCTGTGGCGGTTCTTCAGGATGGCGTCCTGGTGCCAGGCGGGGCCGAACTCGCCGCCGCCGCGCAGGTTCGCCAGGACGAACACGCCGCCCTTCGCGAGCCAGGTCGCCCCCATGGCCGAAAGGTAGAAGGGGGTCTGGGAGACTTCGAACCCGCCGTACGCGTCGAGGAGGGTGGGGTTTTGGCCGTTGAGCGCGGCATCCTTGCGCATCACCACGAAATAGGGGACCCGGGTCCCGTCCTTGGAAACCGCTTCGTGCTGGAGGGCTTGGTAAGGCTCGGCGTCGAACCGGGCCGGCAGGCTCTTCAGGAACTCCTTCCGGCCGGTCTTCCCCGAGACTCGCCAGAGGGTGGGAGGCGTGAGGAAGTCCTGGTAGGAGAGGAAGTAGTCGTTGTCCTTCTCGTCGGTGTTGAAGAGGGAGAGGTTGCCCAACCCCTCGGTGGGCACCGGGGTGGGCGCCCACGCCCCGTCCCGGCCCTGGGTGTACTGCGTGAGGCGGTGCACCACGTTGTCCAGGAGGGTGACGTAGACGTGGTCCCGGGTGGCGTCCACCCCCTCGACCGAAGCCCGCGGGCCCGGTTCGACCAGGAGGGTGAAGTTCTTCCGCCCGGCGGCGACGTCTTCAACCTTCCCGACGACGACGGACCCTTTCTTGAAACGGGCTTTGCCGGTGTCCCAGTCGCTGCGCAGGGAGAACAGGAACTGGCCGTGGAACAGGCCCGAGAAGGACAGGTCGCGGGGGAGGTCCAGCCGGACCAGACGCCCGTCCTTCAGGAGGTAGTGGTCCCCGGAGTAGAAGTCGGTGCGCTCCTGGACCAGGTCGATGTTCCCGTGCCGGCTGAACATCCGATAACCGCTCACCGACATGGACTCGGGCTTCCCCTCGAGGACGGTCTTCGCCTCGGACAGGGGGGTCCCCCGCTTCCAGATCTTCACGATCCGCGGGTAACCTGAGCTCGTCAGGCTGCCGGGCCCGAAGTCCGTGCCGACGAAGACGGTGTCGCGGTCGATCCAGGCGACGCTGCTCTTGGCCTCGGGAAGTTCAAACCCGCCCTTGACGAAGGCCTTGGCCTGCAGGTCGAACTCCCGGACCACCACGGCGTCGGCCCCGCCGCGGGAGAGGTATACGAGGCTGAACCGGTAGTCGGGGTAGAGGTAGCTCCCGCCCTTGTACACCCAGTTTTCGTTCTCCTGCTTCGCCAGGGCGTCGACGTCCAGGACGACCTCCCATTCGATGGTCCGCTTCCGGAAGGACTCCAGGGTGGTGCGGCGCAGGACGCCCCGGGGGTGCTCGGCGTCTTTCCAGAAATTGTAGAGGTACTTGCCGTAACGGGCCGGCATGGGGATGCGGTCCTGGGCGTCCGAGATCCTCAGGATGGTGTCGAAGGCCTCCGTGTAGCCGGGGACGGCCTGCAGCTCCTTCAGGGAAACCTCGTTCTGTGCCCGGACCCACGCCAGGGCCTTTTCGCCCTGGACGTCCTCCAGCCACTGGAAGGGGTCGTCCTGGGCCGGGACGCTCACCGCCGTCATTCCCATCACCATCATGATCCATACCGCCGTCCGAAAGTGTCGTGCTGCGCTCATGTGCCGCTCCCCGAGTGGATTCCGGAGCGGCACGGTCTGCCTCCCCCGGTTTAGGGTAACAGAGTTATTCGTTTGTTTCCCCGAAAAGTTTCACCCGGCGTACAAGTACGCGCGCCGAGCCGAGGCGCGCGCCAGGCGGGGGGGAGGAGGAGGGGGGATGCCAGCGCCGGGCTCGGCTCGCCCGGCGTAAGGGTACGCGCGCCGAGCCGAGGCGCGCGCCAGGCGGGGGGGAGGAGGAGGGGGGATGCCAGCGCCGGGCTCGGCTCGCCCGGCGTACGGCTCGCCCGGCGTAAGGGTACGCGCGCCGAGCCGAGGCGCGCGCCAGGCGGGGGGGAGGAGGAGGGGAGATGTTAGTGCCGGGCTCGGCTCGCCCGGCGTACGGCTCGCCCGGCGTACGGCTCGCCCGGCGTACGGGTACGCGCGCCGAGCCGAGGCGCGCGCCAGGCGGGGGGGAGGAGGAAGGGAGATGTTAGCGCCGGGCTCGACTCGCCCGGCGTACGACTCGCCCGGCGTACGGGGGGCTTACCGGCCTTTCTCCCGGTCCAGGTATCCCACCATGCACAGCACGCAGTCCGCCACCCGGGCCATGTTCTCGGTGGAGACGCGCCCGGCGTGGTCGTCGGGGGTGTGCCAGAAGACGTTGCCGGGACCGTACTCGAAGTCGATGAGATCGATGACGGGGATGCCCAGTTCGGCGAAGGGGACGTGGTCGTCGATGAGGGTGTTGACGTGGTCGCCCAGGAGGCCCTCGTTCCCGGTTTCCCGGGCGCACCGGGCGAAGAGGTCGACCAGCTCGGGGGAGGAGTTGAGGTCCCGCGTCAGGGCGAGGTCGGTGTCGCCCACCATGTCCAGGAGGATGAAGGCCCGCACCGTGGACGCCTTCCCGGAGACGGCCAGCCGCGAGGCGTGGAAACGGCTGCCGTAGAGCCCGTCCACGGGGGTGATGGCGGGGCCCGTGGACTCCTCGCCGTCCAGGAAGAGGAAGCGGATGGTGGCGGTGGTCTTCTCCGTCGCCACGACCCGCGCGATCTCGAGGAGGGCGGCGGTGCTGGAGCCCGAGTCGTTGGCGCCGGTGAACCCGGCCCCGATGCCCTCCTTGGTGTCGATGTGCCCCGCCAGGTAGATGACGCGTTCCGGGGCGCCGGGCTTCTCCGCCACCACGTTGGACATGGCGGCGACCCCCCGGGGCGTGGAGGCGGGGAAGGGCTCCTCGGTCACGCGGTAGCCGAACCCGGTGAGCCGGCGTTTCAGGAGGGACTTGAGTTTCGCCAGGGCCGGGGAACCGGGGGGGCGGGGGGAGAGGGCGTCCACCTCGCGGAAAAACCCGTCGACCGCCCGGCGGTCCGCCCGGGGGGACGGGGGGGCGGGGGCGTCTTCGGGGGCGGACGACGGGGAGGGCGTGACGGCCGTTTCGGGCGGCGGGGCGGACGGTTCCATTCGGCAGCCTCCTCCCGGGAGGGTGAGAAGACAGGCCAGGCCGGCAACGGCGATGATGCCGGCGACCCTCGGCCGGCGGGCCCCCGGGCCGAACGGCGCGCTCCCCCGGGCCGGGGTCGGGCGGGGTTTTACGGTTCCTTTGTTTCTCGACGGGGACGACCGTTTCATTTTCGGCTCGCGTCCGGCCCTGCCCGGATTGACTTTGTCGATCAAAAGCATATAATACGACCGCGATCCGGTTTTGTGAAGAGGTTTTACGTGAAGAATTCACCGATTGGAAGTTGGCGGGGCATCGTGACCGCGGCCGCGCTGGCGCTCCTCCCGCTCGCCGTCTCACCAGCCCAGATCCCGAGCGGGGACAAGATCTCCGTCAAGGTGGAGATGGTCAACATCCTCTGCTCGGTCACGGACAAGAAGGGGCAGTTCGTCACCCACCTGAAGGCGGCGGATTTCACGGTCACGGAGGACGGCGCCGTCCAGCAGCTCGAGAACTTCTACTCCCACGGCAATTTGCCCCTGACCATCTGCCTCCTGGTGGACACGAGCGCTTCCGTGGCCTCGAAGCTGCAGTTCGAGCAGGAGGCCGCCTCGGCCTTCCTCGCGTCCAACATTCACGAGAAGGACAAGGCGCTCCTCATCGAGTTCGATTCGGGCGTCACCCTGGTCCAGGACTTCACCAACGAGACCGACCTCATCGCGCGCCAGTTGAAAACGCTGCGGGCCGCGGGGGGGACCTCCCTCTACGACGCCCTCTTCCTGGTCTCGGAAGAGAAGCTGATGTGGGACGTCGGCGAGCGGCGGAAGACCATCATCATCATTTCGGACGGCGAGGACACGGTCAGCCGCACCCCCCTGGACGAGACCCTCGAGATGGTACAGCGCGCGGGGGCCATCGTGTTCGCCATCTCCACGAACCGGACCGGCCAGACGGCGAACGCCGCCGAGGGCGGGGACTCCACCCTGGAGAAGTTCGCCTCCGCCACCGGCGGGAAGGTCTACTACCCCACCCGGATCGAAGAGGTGGGGCTGGCTTTCCGGGAGATTGACCAGGAACTCCGCTCCCAGTACAGCCTGAGCTACAAGTCCTCCAACGCGAAACGGGACGGGAAGTTTCACGAGATCAAGGTGACCGTCAAGCCCAAGGGGATGAAAGTCCGCCACCGGAAAGGGTACTATGCCCCAAAGGATTGAAGTTTGTGTGTAGGCCCGGTTGACAGGACATCACGGTCGTGTTATAAACAGGTTAATTGTGCTGAAATATTCTCGTCGAGCGTGCGATGAACTCAGATAACGAACAGAATGTGAAGGCGTTCAACCCGCAATTGGGCTCCGATCTAGAGCGCCTTTTCCAGGAGGCCGAGGCGAGCATCGACAGCATCAAGAAGTCCAAGAAGGACGGAGGCGCTGACGACGAGCCTTCCCCCTCCCGCCCGGAGCCGGTGGGCATCGAGCCGGTGGTGGAGACGCCCTCCGCGTCGCTGACCGAAACGTCCCCCGGGCTTGTGGAGGAAATCCGCTTCCTTCGCGACCAGGTCGAGGGGCTCCAGTCCCGCCTGGACCGCCTTCAGTTCGAGTACCGGAACTACCGGGAGCGGACCGAGCGGGAGAAGGGGGAAATGTCCGTTTCCGCCAAGGCCGAACTGCTGCGCGATCTCCTGGGCGTGATCGACGTTTTCGACTGGGCTCGCGGCGCCCTTTCGGCGGAACGGGAGGGGTCCGACCCCGAGGGGTACCGCACCGGTTTTGTGATGCTTAGCAAGCAGTTTTACGATATAATGGAAAGGATTGGGCTGAAGCGAGTGCCTGTCGAGAACGTGCCGTTCGATCCGGAGTACCATCAGGCCGTGGCGGCCGAGGAATCCGACCAGTACGAGCGGCAGACGGTCCTGCGGGAGCTTAAGGCGGGTTTTCTGTACCAGGGTGTCCTGCTGAGACCGGCCATGGTCAAGGTGGGCATACCGGTCAGAAAGGGGTGAGGACCGAAGAATCCGGGAAACAGGTTAAGGAGCTGGAAAACACATGAAAGTCATCGGCATCGATCTCGGGACGACGAACTCGTGCGTGGCCGTGGTGGAAGGCGGCACCCCACAGATCATCCCCAACAACCTCGGGGGGCGCACCACGCCGTCCATCGTCGCCTTCACGGAGAAAAACGAGCGCCTGGTGGGGCAGATCGCCAAGCGGCAGTCCGTCACCAACGCCGCGAACACCATCTTTGCCGTGAAACGGCTCATCGGCCGGAAGTTCGACTCGCCGGAGGTCTCCCACGCCCGGGAGCACCTCCCCTACCAGCTGGTCCCGTCCGCCAACGGGGACATCCGGGTGAAGATCGCGGAGAAGAACTACTCCCCCCAGGAGATCTCCGCCATGATCCTCCAGTACCTCAAGACGTGCGCGGAGGAGTTCCTGGGCTCCTCCGACCTCGAGACCATCATCACGGTGCCCGCTTACTTCGACGACTCCCAGCGCCAGGCCACCAAGGACGCGGGGGAGATCGCCGGGCTCAAGGTCAAGCGCATCATCAACGAGCCCACGGCGGCCTCCCTGGCTTACGGCCTCGGCAAGGGGAAGAACGAGAAGATCGCCGTCTACGACCTCGGCGGGGGCACGTTCGACATCTCCATCCTCGAGATCAACGAGGGCGTCTTCGAGGTGCTCTCCACCTGCGGCGACAGCTTCCTGGGCGGGGAGGACTTCGACCAGAAGATCACCGACTGGATCATCCGGGAGTTCATGAACGACACGGGGATCGACCTGCGCAACGACATCCTGGCCCTCCAGCGGCTCAAGGAAGCCGCCGAGAAGGCGAAGTGCGAGCTGTCCACCGTGACCGAGACCAGCCTCTCGCTGCCCTTCATCGCCGCCGACGAGACCGGGCCCAAGCACTTCGACCGGGTCCTCACCCGGAGCCAGCTCGAGGAGATGGTCCGGGACCTCGTGGAGCGGACGCTGGAACCCTGCGAGAAGTCGCTTTACGACGCCCGGCTGAACATCAACGACATCGACAAGGTCATCCTGGTGGGCGGGCAGACCCGCATGCCCCGCATCCGGGCCATCGTCAGCGAATTCTTCAAGAAGCCCCCCTCCACCGAGATCAACCCGGACGAGGTCGTGGCCGTCGGCGCCGCACTCCAGGGCGGCGTGCTCAAGGGGGACGTCAAGGACATCGTCCTCCTGGACGTCATCCCGCTCTCCCTGGGCGTCGAGACCCACGGCGGGCTCTTCAACAAGATCATCGAGCGCAACTCCACCATCCCGCTCAAGAAGACCGTGGCCTTCACCACCGTGGCGGAGTGCCAGACCACCGTCGAGATCAACGTCCTCCAGGGCGAGCGCGACCTGGCCGAGTTCAACCGCTCCCTGGCCAAGTTCGAACTGGTGGGCATCGCCCCCGCCCCCCGCGGGATCCCGCAGATCGACGTGACCTTCGAGGTGGACTCCAACGGCATCCTGCACGTGTCGGCCAAGGACCAGAAGTCGGGGAAGGTCCAGGAAGTGCGGGTCACCCCGTCGTCGGGCCTGAGCCAGGACGAGATCCTCCGCATGAAGGAGGAGGCCAAGATCTTCTCCCAGAAGGACCAGGAGCGCAAGGAGCGCCGGCTGGCCATGAACCGGCTGGACGGGCTGCTGAAAAACGTCCAGAAGACCTTCACGGAGTACGGCTACCTGCTGACCCCGGACAAGGCCACGGAGGTCAAGAACGTGCTCACGGACGCCCAGAAGGTCCTTGCCGCCATCGACCCGGAGATCCCCTCCATCGAGAAGGCCCAGGCGGCCCTGGACCGCTCCGCCATGGAGATCACCAAGGCCATGCTCGCCGACCCCACCGCGGCCTCGTCCCTCGGCGGCGGCGGCGCCGACAAGGACTCCCAGTCCCAGATGGAGGACATCCTCCGCGGCTCCATCGACGTGTCTTAATCTTTACCACCTCTTGACGGGTTCGTAAAAAGCCGGGAAACGAGCGGGGAAGTGTCTTGGCGTCTTCGCGATGGAGTGAGACCGGCTATCCTGTCTGTTTCCCCGGTGTCCGGATCATCCGTGTCCATCGGTGTTCATCCGTGGTTCATTTCCGGTGTATCCGGGTCGGGCTGTGCCAGGCACGATTTGCCGGCCTGCTTGCGGAGGGAGGCTTCCCGGCGTGGCAGGAGGAAGATCAGGAAGGAGTCCTCGAGGCAGTCGATGTACTCGAACAACGTGTTCTTCGAGACGGACAACCCCCGGGAGGTGAAGTCGCGGTGCAGCTTGCTCACGTTGAGCAGGGAGGTCGTGTTGCGGAAGGCGTGCCGCAACAACTCGCGGACCAGGGCCTCGTTGCGCAGCGAATAACGCTCCACGACATCCCGGTACATCATCAGGGAGGCGTACTCGCCCAGGATCAGTGGCCGCAGCGGCTCTTCGGCCAAGACGACTTCCGGGAACCCTCCCCAGAGCAGGTCTTCTCCAGTTCGTGGCGGATCCGGCTCTTGCTGTCGGCGCTGAAGGGCACCGCTTCGATGCCGAGGGAGGACAGGCGCTCCCGGAAACCGAGGGGGAAGATTTCCGGGGTGATGCTCCGGCCCCGCAGGGCCGAGGCCAGGTCGCGGGTCAGCAGGCGCGACGACGAGCCGGTGACGAAGACCTCGACGTCCTCCGTGTCGACGACCCGGCGGACCCATCGTTCCCATCCGGGCGTGTTTCTTCTCCGGGAGGTATTTTTTTCAGAATTGTTGATCCGTGAAAAATCGGGTCCCGGTTTCCCGCATCTACAAGGGCAGCGACTGATAAAGGAGGTTTGAAATGAAAACAAGACTGATCCTGACACTCGGTTTCCTGCTTGCACTGAGCGTAATCTCCGGATTCGGGCAAGCGCCTCTGCTCAAGGTGAACGTCGATTTCCCGTTCATCGTCAAGGACACGGAGTTGCCCGCCGGCGAGTACGAATTCGTTCGGGAACCGTCGGGGTGGATGTTCAGGGTGAAGGACCAGGGGGATCACGTCGCCCTGGTGACGGTCCTGACAACCCTCAGCCGGGAGACGCACACGACGGTGAAGGACGCTCACGTGATCTTCGACAAGGTGGGGGACAAGTTCATCCTTTCGGAACTCTGGATCCCGGGCCACGACGGCTACCTGGTCGGGACCACCCCGAAGGAGCACGGTCACAAGGTCCTGAACGTCGATTATTGATCCGCTTCTTTCGACGCGCTTCTTTCCGGTTCACCGGGGGGCGGGCCATCCGAACGGGATGTCCGCCCCCCCTGGTTTTTCAGGGACGATCAGCCCTTGATGAGCCCGCAAGAAGTCGCGAAAGGGGGATTTCCCTCGAATAACACGAATTTACGCGAATTTATAACACGAATAATATCTATTGATTATTGATTCCGGATTCGCGTTCATTCGCGTGATTCGCGGGCAAAGTAGGACTTTTTGCGACCGCGTCAACCCTTGATCACGGCCAGGGGACGGAGGCGGGCCACGCGGCGGTTCAGGCCGGCTTTCACCACGGCGTCCACCACCTCGCCCACGTCCTTGTAGGCGTCGGGCATCTCCTCCGCCAGGGTGCCACGGGAGGCCGCCATCACCAGGATCCCCCGCTTCTCCAGCTCCCCGGCGATGGAGCGTCCTTTTGCGGCCTTCATGGCGGCGTGGCGCGAGAGGACCCGGCCGGCGCCGTGGC
This sequence comes from Acidobacteriota bacterium, assembly GCA_018001935.1. Taxonomy (NCBI): domain Bacteria; kingdom Pseudomonadati; phylum Acidobacteriota; species Acidobacteriota bacterium. The sequence goes on along the minus strand of JAGNHB010000015.1, from coordinate 41,821 downwards.
AGGTGGAGCCGAAGGTTTCCTCCACCGCCCGTTCCGTCCCCAGCAGGACGTAGGAGCAGGTCCCCATGTCCCCCGGGACGATGACCGGCTGGCCGAGCTCCCGGAAACGGCGGGAGAGCTCCGGCCGCCCCGGCCCGAAGGAGCGCGTGGCGCCCTTGCGGTGCACGCAAACCTCCGTCTCCACGCCGTTCACCGTGTGCGTCTCGATTTTGGCGATGTTGTGGGCCAGGTCGTAGACCAACCGCATCCCCAGGGCCCGCGGCGTGATCTTGAGCGCCTCCAGGAAGGCTTCCCGGACGTAGTGGCCGATGATCTGCCGGTTGGCGAAGGCGTAGTTCCCCGCGGCGGCCATGGCGCCGCGGTAGCGCCGCCCTTCGGGCGAGTTCACGGGCGCGCAGCAGAGCTGGGGGTCGGGGAGTTCGATCCCGTAGTGCCGGGCGGCTTTTTTCATGTCCACGATGAAGTCGTCGCAGACCTGGTAGCCGAGCCCGCGCGAACCCGTGTGAACCGTCACCGTGACCTGCCCCTCGAAGAGCCCCATCGCCTTCGCGGCGTCCGGGTCGAAGACCTCGTCCACGCATCCGATCTCGATGAAGTGGTTGCCGGAGCCGAGGGTGCCCAGCTGGGAGCGCCCCCGCTCCTTCGCCTTGCCGGAGACCGCGTCGGGGTCGGCGTCGGGGAAGCGGCCGCCGTCCTCGATGCACTCGAGGTCCTCTTTCGCGCCGTAGCCCGATTTTATCGCCCAGCCGGCGCCGGCGGCCAGAACACGGTCCTCGTCCCTCGGGCCGAGCTTCAGGTCCTTCCGGCTGGAGCCGACCCCGGCGGGTACGTTTCGAAAGATCCCCACCGCGAGTTCCCGCAGACGGGCGGTCAGCTCGGGGCGCGTCAGCCGCGTGGCCATCAGGCGCACCCCGCAGTTGATGTCGTAACCGACGCCGCCGGGGCTGATGACGCCGTCGTCCACGGCGAAGGCCGCCACGCCTCCGATGGGGAATCCGTAGCCCCAGTGGATGTCCGGCATGGCCATGGCGTCTCCCACGATGCCGGGCAGGGTGGCCACGTTGCCGATCTGCAGGAGGCTCTCGTCGGTTTTCAGGCACCGGAGCAGTTTCGGGGTGGCGTAGAAGCGCCCGTCCACCCGCATGGGGCCGAAACGGGGGATCCGGTACACGGTCTCCCCCTCGGGCCGGATTCGCGCACGAACCTCGTCGATGTTCATTTTTCCCTCCCCCAAACCGGTGCGAACCGGAAATCCACCTCGAACCTACCCGGCAACCGGATTTAACCACGGATGAACACGGATGAACACGGATAAACACGGATTCAGGCCGTTCGGGCCGCCGGCGCTGTCCTTTGGGCCCCTTTGGTCCTTTTGGTCCTTTTGGTCCTTTCGTCCTTTGGCCCTTGCCTTTTCCCCCGGCACAGGCCCCCGTCCCCGGAGGCCCGAAGAGCCAGCCGGAGCCTCCCGGCCGCACCGGAGACCGCATCCGCCGGCTCCGGCCGGCCCTCCGAACCTCGGGAACCCTCCTCTCCTATCTTATACCCTTTGGTTTATTTATCAACCCTGCAGGATGCCGTTGTTAAACCGGCCGGTCTTGGTTATACTCGGCGGGAGGTGAACCGGATGAAAGAAAATCCCCCCCGAACGCCCCCGACGATCCCGGAATACGTGCGGGAGCTTGACGAGCGGCTCGGCGGCCTTTCCCCCGCCGCGGCCCGCAGCCGCCTGGGAGCGTTTGCCAAGGCCCAGCCGGAGATCCGGGCCCTCTTCGACGCGGTCCGGGAGGGGTGGCCGGAAGCGGAGTTCCCCGCCGAGGGCTTCTTTTACGCTTACGCCCTGCACGGCTTCCTCCGGGACGTCCTGGGCGCCGACGAGCCCCGGCACGAGGTGAAGGACGTCCTCCAGGCGGCCGAGACGGTGGACCTCCGATTCCGGGCCGCGGCGGGGGACACCCCTTGCGCCGTGGACGACCTGGGGGGGCTGTTGTTCCCGAACGGCTCCCCCGTGGCCGGGTTCGGCGCCCTCTGGGACCGGTACCTGGCGGATTTGCTCGAGGACGGCCTGCTGGACGCCGACCTCGGCGCGGCGCTCCGGAAGTTCTACGCCGTGGCGCTGCTACTGGCCGACGAGACGGCGTCCCTGCGGCCGGCGAGGATTTGACCTGTGAGGATTTGACCTGTCAATTCCCGCCGCTTTCTGCTACGATAAAGGGGTTCAGCACGGAGGAAGGATCGTGGACCCGTCGTCCAACCCGGTTTCGATGCTCGTGTTCCTGGCGGCCACCGCGGCGCTGCTGGGGGGGATGCTGGCGTTCTCCGCCTGGCTGGGCCCCCGTCGCCGGCACCCTGTCAAGGACGAGCCCTTCGAGTGCGGCATCGCGGACCCGGCTCCCCTCGCCCACCGGGTCTCCGTGAAGTTCTTCGTCACCGGCCTGCTGTTCCTGGTCTTCGACGTGGAAATCGCGTTCCTCTTCCCCTGGGCGGTGATCGTCAAGGCCCTCGGGGCGCCGGTGTTCTGGCTCATGGCGGTGTTCCTGCTGGTCCTCGGGGCCGGGTTGGCCTACGTCTGGAAGCGGGGGGCGCTGGAATGGGACTGAGAAAGGCGGTGGCGGGCGTCTTCGGCGACGAGGGCTTCGTGACGACGCGGTTGGACGCGGTGGTCGCCTGGTCGCGGCGCTACTCCCTCTTCCTCTACCCCTTCGTCACGGCCTGCTGCGGCATGGAGTACATGTCCGTGTCGTGCGCCCACTACGACATCGACCGGTTCGGCGCCGCCCTCCCGCGTTTCTCCCCCCGCCAGGCGGACGTGCTCATGGTGGTGGGGACCATCTCCCACAAGATCGCCCCCGTCCTCCGGAGGGTCTACGACCAGATGACCGAGCCCCGGTGGGTGGTGGCCTTCGGCGTGTGCACCTGCACGGGGGGCTTTTACGACAACTACGCCACGGTCCAGGGGATCGACACCATCCTCCCCGTGGACGTCTACATTCCGGGGTGCCCTCCCCGGCCGGAGACGGTCCTGGACGGCATCATGAAGCTGCAGGAAAAGATCCGAACCCAGAGACAGGAGTATTGAGGCAAGCATGGGACTGGCCGGGCAACTGATCCGCGAAGGGTTTCCGGACGCCTTCGTCGAGTGCACCGAGGAGCGGGGCGAGGAGTGCGTGCGCGTCCACCCCGAGGGGATCGCGGCGGTCGCCCGGTTCCTGAAGGAGGACCCCCGGCTGGATTTCAACGTCCTCATGGACCTGGCGGGGGTGGATTACCCGGACGAGGAACCCCGCTTCGAGATCGTTTACCACTTCTACGCGCTGGCACGGAAAGCGCGGCTCCGGGTGAAGGTGCGGGTCCCGGAGGCGCGGCCCGAGGTGGACTCGCTGACCCCTCTCTGGAAGGCCGCCGATTGGCACGAGCGGGAAGCCTGGGACCTCTTCGGGATTCGCTTCAAGGGGCACCCGAACCTGAAGCGGATCCTCCTCTACGAGGAGTTCGAGGGGCACCCCCTCCGAAAGGACTACCCCATCCGCAAGCGCCAACCCCGCATCGGCCCGCTGAACTGACCCCCCCAAAAATGGCGAACGGCCTCCCCCGCTCCCGCGGGAAAGGCCGGCGGCGTCGCTCGCGTGCCGGGTTGAACCGTCATCTCCTCCGGATCGGCTTCCGCTTCCCGGATTTTTCGGTGGGGCAGCTCGGGTTGAAGGGCGAACAGGCCTGGGCGATCCCGATCTCGGCCAGGATTTGCTCGCTGGCGTACGTCACGAGGCGGGGAGGAACGTACGGTTTCCGGGCCCCGGTCGGAGCCGAGCGTGTAACCTTTTTGCTTTCTTTTTTTTGCATCCCATCCTCACGCAAGGCCCGCCACCGCCGGGCTGAATGCGCCCCTCGACTTCACCATAGTACAGATAGTTGGAGTATTCAATGAAATTTTGAAAATGTCCACCCCGGGGCCCGATCCGGGGGGCCGGGGGGACGCGGCTTCAGTGCGCGGGGTCGTCGTCGGGCGGTTCCGGCGTGAAGGGGGACTTGGGCTCGGACCGCTTCCGGCGTTCGGAGTCGGCGATCTGCTGCTTCAGTTCCTCGAGGGGGATGGAGGGGATTTTCCCGAACCCTTCCGGGAGGGTCTCCTCGACCTCGGCGGAGGGGCTCTTCTGTTCCTGCCGGAGCTGCCGCGCGATCGAATTCAGGTAACGGCGCACCAGGATCGAAAGGTAGAAGGCGATCAGGCCCAGGCCCACCACGAGGAGGATGGTCTGGTTGGAGAGCCCCAGGTCGTCCTCCACCAGGAAAAGGCCCGCGAGGACGCTCACGGACACGATGGGCCCCAGGTAGATCAGCGGGATGGTTCTGCGGGATTTCCGTTTCCTGGCCATGTCACTCCTCCCCGGGCGCACCGGGATCGAAAGGCCTCACGGGACGGCCCAGCAGGATGTCCCGAATCCGCTCGGCGGCCCGGCCGTCGCCGTAGGGGTTCACGGCGCGGGCCATCCGGGCGCGGGCCACGGGGTCGGTCAGCAGCGCGCACGCGAGGTGCACGATGCGGGTGTCGTCGGTGCCCGCCAGGAGCACCGTCCCCGCCTCGACCGCCTCGGGCCGCTCGGTCACTTCCCGGAGCACGAGCACCGGCTTCCCGAGCGCCGGCCCCTCCTCCTGGATGCCGCCGGAATCCGTCAGGATCAGGCAGGCGCGCCGCATGAGGTGGACCAGGGCGAGGTAGTCGAGGGGGCCCGTCAGGGTGACGCCGGGGTGGGCGCCCAGGAGACGCTCCACCGGGCGGCGCACACTCGGGTTGGGGTGGACCGGGTAGACGAGGTGGACGTCACCGGGGAACGTGTCGGCGATCTTGGCGAGCGCCCGGCAGATTCGTTCCAGCGGCTGCCCGAAATTCTCCCGCCGGTGGGCGGTGACCAGGACCAGCCTCCGGTCGCCGGGCAGCGCCTCCAGGGGTGTCCCCGCGGCATCCCACGGCAGGTCCGACGCCAGGCGGAGCGCGTCGATCACGGGGTTTCCCGTGACGTGGACGGCGCCGCCGCTGACCCCCTCCCCGAGCAGGTTCTGCCGGGCCCGGGCCGTGGGTGCGAAGTGGACGTCGGCGATCACCCCGGCCACCTTCCGGTTGATCTCCTCGGGGAACGGCTGGGACCGGTCGAAGGAGCGGAGGCCGGCTTCCACGTGCCCCACCCGGCACCGGCCGTAGAAGGCGGCCAGGGCGGCGGCGGCCACCGTGGTGGTGTCGCCCTGCACCAGCACCCAGTCGGGTTTCTCCTCTTCCAGGACGTTCCCCGTCCGCTCGAGGACGGCGGCGGCAACCCGGGCGGGCGTCTGGTTTTCCGCCATCACGTCCAGGTCGTGGTCCGGGACGATGCCGAACCGGTCGAGGACCTGGTCGAGCATCTCCCGGTGCTGGGCGGTGGCCAGGACCCGGCAGGTCACCCCCGGTTCTTCGCGCAGGCGAAGGATCACCGGGGCCATCTTGATGGCTTCCGGTCGGGTTCCCACGACGGCGAGCATCCTCATCGGACCGATCACTCCCTTTCAGAAGCCTGGGTGAAGGACATCCTTTCCGGCTTGTCCGGCTTCGGCTCAGAGTGGGATTATAATCGCGAACCCCGGTCCGTCAAAGGAGAAAGAACAGGGGGCCCGGGGAGGCCCCCCGGGCCCAGGGTCCCACAAATCCGTTCCCATCCGCCCCTGGCGGAAGTACAATGAGGGCAGGAGGACGCGTTGAAATCGGACCCCGCACCCACCGCGGCCGTGAACCCACCCCCCGAGGGGAACGGAGGGAAGACGACCCCCTCGGGAGACCCTTCCCCGGGATTCGAGGAGATCCGCGCCTGGCTGCGGGAGGAGGACGAGGCACGGCTCGCCGCACTCTGGGAACGAGCGGACGAGACCCGCCGGCGCTGGGTCGGCGACGACGTCCACCTGCGGGGCCTGGTCGAGATCTCGAGCCACTGCCGCCGGCTCTGCGCCTACTGCGGCTTGAGGGCGCCAAACGTCGCCCTGGCCCGCTACCGGCTGGGTCGGGAGGATATCCTCGAGTGCGCCGACCGGGCCCGGTCGTTCGGTTTCGGCACCCTCGTGATGCAGTCGGGCGAGGACCCCGGGATCGAGGCGGAGTGGTTGGCGGAGGTGATCCGCCAGGTCCGGGCCCGCACGGGACTGGCCGTCACGCTGAGCCTCGGCGAGCGGGGCCCCGACGAACTGTCCCTGTGGCGGGAGGCCGGGGCCGACCGGTACCTTCTGCGCTTCGAGACGTCCAACCCCGACCTGTATCGCCGCATCCACCCGCCGGTCAAGGGCGGGACGGACGACCGCATCGGCCTCCTGCGATCCCTTCGCGCCCTGGGCTACGAGACCGGCAGCGGGGTGATGGTGGGGATCCCGGGGCAGACCTTCGACGACCTGGCGCGGGACATCCTGCTCTTCCGCGACCTCGGGTTGGACATGATCGGTGCGGGCCCCTTCATCCCCCACCCGGCCACGCCGCTGGGGGCCCCGCGGGGGGGGGCGGGAGCCCCCTTTCCCGGGCCCGGGCCGGGCGTGCGCCACGAAGAACAGGTCCCGAATTCCGTCGCCATGACCCTGAAGACCCTGGCCCTGGCCCGCCTGGCGTGCCCCTGGGCCAACATCCCCAGCACCACGGCCCTCGCCGCCCTCGACCCGGACCGCGGCCGTGAGCGGGGCCTGCAGTGCGGGGCGAACGTCGTCATGCCGAACCTGACGCCCCCGATCTTCCGGGCCGGCTACGCGATCTACCCGGGGAAGGCCTGTCCGGGGGAAACGGTGGACGCCGGGTGGGCGCGGCTCCAGGCGCAACTCCGATCCATCGGCCGCCGACCGGGCACAGGCCCCGGGCCTTCCCGGCGCCTGGAAGGCCCGGTCGGCCGGTGACGAAGGGTGGACCCGCCAATAGCTGTATTTTGCCCGCGAAACACGCGGATGAACGCGAATCGGAAATCTTCCTCGAGTGATGGGTTCGCAAAAAGTACCATCACCCTCCGGGTGATGGCTCAAACAAAGGCCTTACAGACACTTTCCCGCTCGTTTTCCGACTTTTTGCGAACCCCTCAAGATTGGAACGTCCGTGGAGGAGATGATGGAGAACGAAAGAAGAACCTGGGTTCGCCGCGCCCTGGTCGCCCTCAACCTGGTCATCCCGTCGGTGACGGGGATCGTCGGGATCGTGGCCTGGCACGGTCTCCCGTCCAGGGTGCCCGTCCACTTCGACCTGGCGGGCCGGCCGGACCGCTGGGCGGGGAGGGGGTGGGAGGTCGCCGTCCTCTTCTTCATGCTCCCCTGGGCCACCGCGGCCCTGTTCTTCGCCGCTGCGGCGTTGACGCGCTGGAGCTTCCGGCACCCCCGCTGGATCAACATCCCCAACAAGGAGGCGTTCCTGGCGCTCCCGCCGGAGCGGCAGGCGGACTACCGCGACTTGGTGGTGGAGTTCCTGTTCGCGGTGGGGGTTGCCATCGAGACAATCCTGCTGACCGCCGTCCTCGCCGTGATCCAGGTGGCGTCGGGGCCGGGCGGCCGTCTCCCCTGGTGGGGCGTCTGGCCGGGGATGGGCGCCACTCTGCTCCTGGCGGCCATCTACACGGTCCGGCTTATCCGCGGGGCCGCGGGGTTTCGCCCCTGACCGCCCGGCCGGCCCCGGATTTCCCTTGCGGCGGCGGAACCCCCGGTCTAGAATGAAGCGACAAGACCAGCCGCGAAATGCGAAGGAGGATGTATGAACGGACGTAAGCTGTTTGCGCTTTTCGGAATGGTGTTTCTGATGGCGTTGTCGGTCGGCGTGGCGGCCGCCGAGGACCTTCCGAACCCCAAAGGGACTCAGCCCGCCTACCCCGCGAAACTGGAGTGGGACCTCAAGATCGCACCCGACACGCTGTTCTACCAATTGGCGTCGGACGTCCGTGTCACCGACAAGAACCCCGTGTCCTGGACGGTGCCGACCCTCGGTTTCCGCGATTTCCGGATCGTCCTCTTCATGACGGGCTCCGAGCGGACCAGCAAGGTGGTGGCCACTGCGGTCAAGCTGACCCTGTCCACCAAGGACGGGGACAAGGATTTCGATTACTACAAGAAAGACATCGCCATCGACACGGGGCGGACCGACGGGGAAGCCCTCTCGACGGCCGTTTACGGCGAGAGCATCACCATCCGGGTGGAGCCGAAGAACTGTAACGGCAACCTCCACCTCTCGGTATACCTTCTGAAGTGACCCGGCCGACGGGGAAGTGCGCGACGCTTCGACCGGTCCCGGCCGGGCGGGGGTGGGCGGGGCCCGCTATCGCCGGCCGGCGCCGGGCGAGACCGCCAGTCGCTGCCCGGGCTGGATCGTGAAGTCCTTGAGCGCGTTCCACCGGCGGATCTGCTCGGGTTTCACGCCGTAGATCCTCGAGATCCGGTAAACCGTTTCCCCCGGCTGCACGATGTGATACCGGGTTGTCCCGGGCCCCCCCGGTTCCGGCCGGCGAAGCTCGGCCGGCGAGGGGGTGGCCGGTTCCGCGGGGGTGCGGGCGGCGCTGTGCGCCGGGGGCGGCGGGGACACGAGGGTGAGCACGGGTCGGGCCCCGCCGGGCCCCGCTGCCGGGGGCGGGGACGCGGTGGCCCGGCTCCCGTTTGCGGCGGGGGCCGTTGCCGGGGGGGCGGCCCGGAGCGGAAGGTCGGAGGGCGGCCGCACAGGGGGGGCCGCCCCGACCGCGTCGGGCGGGAGCCGGACCGGGTAACCGGCCGGCAGGGACAACTTCAAGCTTTTCGACAGGACCGCGGGGTTGTAGGCCAGGAAGGTCTCGTGGTCCACGTCGAAGCGATCCAGCACGGTCTTGACGGGGGTTTTCGCGGTCAGTTCCACCCGGGTGAACAACCAGGGCGGGTGGGGGGTCACGTCCGGCGGGAAGTACTGCTGGGGGTTTCGCAGGATCCGGAGCGCCGCCAGGAATTCCGGGTAATAGTTCCGCGACGCATAACCGAAAAGCCTCGACGCGTAGTGTTTCATGATGCGGACGTGGTCGGTCCCGAACTCGTCCCGGGCCCGGGAGATCCCGCCGACGCCGTGGTTGTAGGACATCACCGCCAGCGGCCAGCTCCCCAGCCTGCGGTGGGCGTCGAGAAGGTAGCGGGAGGCGCCGCGGGTCGCCAGGATGGGGTCGAGGCGGAAGTCCAGCTGCTTGTTCACCTGGCCGAGGTAGATCCGGCCCGTGGAGCGGATGAACTGCCAGACGCCCACCGCACCCTTGCTGGAGCGGGAAGAGAGCACGAAGGAGGACTCGAAGAGGGGGAGCGCCAGGATGTCGAGGGGCACGCCCGCCTCCGCGAACACCTCGGCCATGTGCGGGAGGTAACGCCCTGCCAGCACCCACCCGCGCGTGAAGCGTTCGCGGATGCCGCGCTGGGTGTGCAGCCGCCCCGCGAAACCCGCGAAGTCCCCGGGCTCGGGGGCCCGGCCGAGGCGCTTCCGGGCGAGTTCGACGACGGCCTGTTCCCCCGGCTCGAGGGGCGCCTTTTCCCGGAGGCGGCCGGCGAGGCCCGAAAGGGTCTCCTCCCAGCGACGCTGGGCTTCGGAGACGACCCGCCGCTGCTCCCGGGCGGCGTCGGGGTCCGTTTCGTAGTCCCCCGACACGTCGAGGACCTCCCAGACGAGGTCCACCGTCTCCGCGTCGTGGATGAGGATCTGGTTTTTCCCGTACCGGGTGAAGATGTCCTCCCAGAAAGAGACGGCCCCCTCCATGCCGGTTTCAGGAAAGAGGACCGCCTGCGCCGGGACGACCGGGACCGGGCTGCAGACCAGGGCCCCCAGCACCGCCATCGTCACCAGCGCCCAGGGAGGGGTTCGGCGGCGGTCCCGCCCGGGTGCCGCGGGGAGAACCGGTCTCGGGGACGTCATCGGTCACCTGCCGCCGTCACTGGGGCTGGGTGAGCGGCTGTCTCTCCCGGGGCCGGGATGCCGGGGCGCCGGGCCCGGAAGACCCTGCCGGCTTGCCGACGGTCGGCTGGACGCTGTCGAACTTGTCCTTGGAAAGGACGACCCCGTACTTCTTCGCGAGTTCGTCCTTGGTCCTGGCCAGGATCTCCGCCTTCTTCTCGGCCGTCAGGCGGTTCAGGATGGAATTCTTGACACTCTCGAGGGGGAGGATCTCCGTGGGTTTTTTCATCTCCACCCGAACGAACTCGAACCCGGAACGGGTCTTGATGGGGCCCTCGGTCTTCCCCGCCTCGAGGGCGAAGGCGGCCTTCTCGAAATCGAGGTCCATGTCGCCCTTGCGGATGAACCCGAGGTCACCGCCCTTGTTGCTGGTCGCCTTGTCCTGGGAGTACTTCCGGGCCAGTTCGTTCCAGTCGGCCCACTTGTCGAGTTCCGCCTGGACGGCGGCTGCGTCGGCTTCCGTTTTCACGAGGATGTGCCGGGCCTTGACCCGCTCGGGCATGGCGTACGACATGCGGTGCTCGTCGTAGTACTTCTGGACTTCCTCGTTCGAGATGAAGATGTTGTCCGTGACGTCCTTCGAGAGTTCCGTGTAGAGGATGGTCCGGGTGTAGTCCTCGATCTGGCGGCGGATCCGCTCCCGGTTCAGGTAGCCCCGGGCCTGGGCCTCCTTCGCGAAGACGATCTTGTTGACGAACTCCAGGATGTAGTTCTCCTTGCGGCCCGGGTCGTTGAAGTGCTCGAGGAACTGGGGCGGGATGTTGGTGAAGGAGCGCTCGATGTCGTCCACGGTCACCTTGAAATCCCCGCCCTCGGCCACCACCGTTGCCTTGCGGGCGGCTTCCGCCGGGCTTCCCGGCAGCGCCTTGTCCTGCGGCTTCACCGGGGCCTGGGCAAACCCGGCCACGACCAGCCCGCCAGCCGCGATCAGAATCAGCAGGGACATCCTTTTCATCACCTTACCTCCAAGTGCAGAATAAACAACGAAATTTATCGGACTTCGGTGGAATACACAAGAAAAAAAAGCACAGGATTGCTATTACGAGCCATTCCGCGACGGGTTCCCCGTGCCGGCGCGGCGTCGGCTCCGGCGGCGGGAGCGCTCCGGCACGCGGGTAACGTCCGGGCGGGAGGGACGGGCCCCGCCCCCGGCGCCGGGACAACGGCCGGTCCGTCGCGCCGCCGCCCGGCGCGGTGATGGGCCCTGCCCGCCGATGGGGGCCGGGCCCGGGTCAGCGGGCCGGCGGGGCGAAGTAGCGGAGGAAGGCCCGGAAGGCCCCGGCGTGGTCGCCGAGAAAGAGGACGCGGTGGTTGCCCAAGGGGTCGTCGAACATCTCCGCCAGCCCGCTGTCCAGGCGGACCCGGACCTGGGTGCGGCAGAGGTCCGGGCGGCGGAGGTTCTCCAGGATCGCTCCCGGGGCGACCCAGAACCGGTCGAGGGCCGGCCCGCCGGCGCGGACGAGGGTGCAGGGGCCCGGCGGGAGGGTCCCGCGGATCGCCGCGCCCAGGCCGGACTCGAAGTGGGTGTCCACCGTTCGGGAGGTGGTCATGGACAACGGCACGGTGCAGTGGGCGAGGACCATCTCGCCCGCGGCGAGGTCGGCCTCGGCCGGGTTGCACATGAAGGCGGCCCCGGCCCCGAGGTGCCGGCCGAGAACCATGGTGAACAGGGAAGGCACGTCCCCTTCACAGGCGGCGGGGAACCCCGCGTCGTTGAGCTGGGCGAGGGGGATGCACCCGGTCTCGCGAAGGGTCCCCAGCAGGTCGAAGCAGCGCAGGGTGAGGCCCGTCAGGCGGTGCGCCCGGGCCACCGACAGGAGGGCGGCCCGCAGGGCCCGCGTCCCCGGGGTGGGGCCCGTCCCGTCCCCCCCGTCCGTCCACGCCGCGTCCCCTTCCCCGGAGGGGGTTTGCCCTTCCCTGCGGCAGTGGCGGACCAGCTCCTCCAGGCTCACGTCCCGGATCCGCGCCCCCCAACGCTCCTTCACGAGGCGGGCGTCGGCACGGCTGGCGATGAGCCAGTCGGAAGGCTCGCCGATCACCCCGAGCCGTTCCCGCCCCAGGCGGCTGCGGGCGGCGGCGCAGCGGCCGAGGAGGGCGAGCCGCCGTCCGATGCCGACCGGGTCCCCGTGCAGGATCTCGCCGTCCCGGCCCCGGGACCGGACCCAGGCCAGGATCTCCAGCGCGGCCGCGAGGCTGTTCTCGCCCGGGTTGGCCAGGAGAAAGACCGGGCCTTTCAGGAGGGGGAACCGCTCGACGAACTGGCGCTCCGTCCCCCCGGTGCGGACCCAGACCACGGCCAGCGGGCCCCGGGGAACGTCGTCCGCCGGGTGGTCCCGGAAGCGGAACCGGCCGGACGCCTCCACGCGGCGGAGCCACGCCGCCTGGCCCCCGAGCCGGTCAGGAGTGTGAAGCGGGGACATCAACGGGACCAGGTCGATTCTCATCTTTTCCTCCCACTCGCGCCCATAGGCGGGGTCATCCCCTGGCCAGGCGGTCCTTGCAGTGGCGCAGGATCTCCGCTTCCGCGAACTTGCGGACGTGGATCCGGTGCCGAAAGTCCTTGCCCCGGCCCGACTCGACGATTCGCACCAGGTTCCGGCACTCCTGCCGGGCCTGGTCCTTCCGCCCCGAGCGCTCGTGGAGCAGCATCAGGGTGTACCGCGGCTGGAGGAGGTACTCGTCGGTGAAGAGCACCTTCTGGATCTCCTCCCGCGCCGCGTCGCCCGAACCCTTGTTGGAGAGGTACAGGGCGTGCAGGTATCGGATCTCGACGTGGAGCGGGTCCCTCTCCAGCAGCCGGTCCTTGCGGTCCAGGAACTGGGGGTAGCGGCCCATGGAAAGCAGGCACTCGCACTGGAGGAACAGCGTGTCCAGGTCTTCCGGGAGGGTCTCGAGGATGTTCATCGCCTCGGGGTAACCCCCGGCGCTCAAAAAGTCCTCCACCATCTTGAGGCGGTCCCGCTCCGAGGCGCTCAGGAACGACTTCCGCGCTTCGGCCGGCACGGCCGGGCGCGGGGCGGGGCCGGGTTTCGGCAGGGGGGCGGCGGGGGCGGCCGCGGCCGCCGCGGGCGGGGCCGGGGCGGCGGGCAGGCGCGGCGTTGCCGCCGTCGCGTCCCCCGCGGCCGATTTCCGGTAGATGAAACAGTCGCCCCGGTAGTGGGGCACGAAGCGGTCGCTGAGCTGCCACAGGGTTTCCGCGGGGCCGATCACCAGGTAACCGTCGTCGGGGATCTGCCGGTGGAGGGTGTCGATGATCCGCCGGGTGACGGCCGGCGGGAAGTAGATCATCACGTTCCGGAAGAAGACCACGTCGAAGCGGGGCAGGGGGGGGAGGTCGGTGACCAGGTTGTGAACCTGGAACTCGCAGAGGGCCCGGGGCGCCTCGCCCACGGAGTACCCGTCCGGGCGGTTGTCGAAGAATGCCTTCAGCAGGTGGGCGGGGACGGTCTGGATGGTCCGGCCCCGGTAGACGCCCCGGCGGGCGGTCTGCACCACCTGTTCGCTGATGTCCGTGCCGACGATGCGGACGTCCCAGTCGTTGAAGAGCCGGGAATCGAGGGCCTGGATGGCGAGCGAGTAGGCCTCCTCGCCGGTGGAACACCCCGCGGACCAGACCCTGAGGCGCTTTTCGGCCCTCCGGGCCTCGGCGAGGGCGGGCAGCATCTCCTCGGCGAAGACCCGGAGGTGGGCGGGGATGCGGAAGAAGAAGGTCTCGTGGATGGTGACCCGGTTGACGAGTTCCTTCAGTTCCGCGGCGCCTTCGCCCGGCGAGGTGATCAGGCTGTGGTACTGCGCCGCGGAGCCGCACTGGAGCGCCAGGAGGCGTTCTTCCAGCTTCCGGGCGAGGGACGGCAGTTCGGTGTCCGTGAAGACCAGCCCGCAGCGGCTTTCGAGGAAACCGGCGATCTCCTTGAGGTAGGCGTGAGAGAAAGCACCCATGGGGGAGGCCTCGGCGACCGGCTACCGAACCACGCGGTTCTTCCCGGACTGCTTGGCCTTGTACAGCTTCTGGTCGGACAGCTCCAGCATCCCCTCCACGCCCTTGCCGGGGTCGATTTCCGACACCGAGGCCACGCCGAGGCTCATGGTGCTCCGGGTGGCCTGGGTCTTGCTGATGGGGATGACCCGGCCCTCCCAGGTCCGGCGCAGCCGCTCGGCGGTCATGTAGGCGTTGTCGAGGTTGGTCTCGGGAAGGTAGACCACGAACTCCTCGCCGCCGTAGCGCCCGGCCACATCGGAGGTCCGGATGGTGGAGACGATGGTCTCGGCCAGGGCCTTCAGGACCCGGTCCCCGCAGAGGTGGCCGAAGGTGTCGTTGACGGACTTGAAATTGTCGATGTCCATGAAGATGACCGACAGGTTCAGGTTGTGACGGATGGTCCGCCGGTACTCGGCCGTGAGCAGCGACATGAAGTGCCCGCGGTTGTACAGGTGGGTGAGGCTGTCGATGACGGAGAGGCTCCGGATCTTCTCCTGCATGAAGGTGTGCCCCATGGCGATGGAGATGTGGTCCATGAGGGACTCGAGGAGTTCCAGGGACTCGCGCTGGACGGGGGCCTCCCGGGGCGGGAGGATGAAGAGCGCCATCTGGGAGTCGTCCGACAGCCGGCGGAAGAAGGACACGACGTCGCCGGCCCGGAAGGGGCCGTCCACGGGCTCGATGGAGGCGAAGCAATCCGGCTCCAGGCGGGCCTGCCCCAGGTTGATGGTGGACTTCTCCTCCAGGAAGTCCAGGCAGAAGGAGGAGAAGTCGGAGGCGTGCTGCTCCGAGATCGCCTGGGGAGCGTGGATGAACGAGCGGATCTCCTCGGTGTTGAGGATCACGGCGGCCAGCGACTCGACGTGGACGATCCGGACGAGGGTGTCCACCAGTTCGTGGGCGAGGTCGGCCAGGGAACTGTTCCGGAAGGCGAGGGACGTGAACTTGCCCGTCAGGGTCACCCGGCGCAGTTCCTTGTCCAGCATCCGGTTCAGCCGGTCGAGGATGTGGAAGGACGTGACGTACTTCTCGCCGACCTTCCGCACGGCCTCGCGGTCGAAGGCCGGAGCGGCGGCCAGTTCGCGGATGGTGGCCGCGAGGGCCTCCAGGCTGGATTCCTTGCGGAGGTAGCGGTCGGCGCCGATCTCCAGGCCCCAGTACTCGTAAACCCCCTCGGTGAGCGCGGTGAGCAGGATGAACGGAATCCCCCGGGTCTCGTCCTCACTCTTGAGGAAGCGGCAGAGGTGGTAACCGTTCATCACCGGCATCTCGACGTCCGAAACGACGACGTCCGGGATGGACTGGTACACCTTGCCGATGGCGTCCAATCCGTCCGAGGCGGTCGTCACCGCGAAGCCCTCCCCCTCCAGGAACGCCTGGAAGTAGGCGAGGACGGTGGGCGAATCTTCGGCCAGAAGGACGCGGATGGTGCTCATGGGTTGTTCTTGCGGTTCAGGTTGTTCATGAACTCGGCCACCTGGTGGATGGGGAGGATGTGCACGGCCGCCCCCAGTTCGGCCGCCGCGCGGGGCATCCCGTAGACGATGGATGAAAAGCGGTCCTGGGCGACGGTCATCCCCTTCTCCGTCCGGAGTTTCAGCAGGCCCCGGGCGCCGTCCTCCCCCATCCCGGTGAGGAGGATGCCCAGGGAGCGGGGCCCGTAGTAGGCCGCCACGCTTTCGAAGAGCACGTCGGCGGAAGGCTTGAAGCCGCCGCGGGCGTTCATGGCCCGGTCCAGCACCAGGATGCCGCGCGCCGCGAAGGAGGGCTGGGCGCCGTTGGGCACGAAGTAGACGCACCCCCGCTCCAGGGACTGCCGGTCGCCGGCCACGATGATCCTCCGCTTGCACTCGCTGTGGAGCCAGCCCGCCATCCCGTCCATGAACCCGTTGGTGATGTGCTGCACGATGACGATGGGGGTGTCGAAGGACGGCGACAGCCCGCTCAGGAGGATCTTCAGCGCCAGCGGCCCCCCGGTCGATGCGCCGATGGCCACGATGTCGATGGGGCCCGCGGGGAAAACGGGGATCTCCGGCTTCACCGGCGGGGAGGGCTCGACCCGCTCCGCTTCCTTGCCGCGGGCGGCGTGGCGGCCCCGGATGTGGGTGATCACCTGGATCCGCGAGAGGATCCGGATCTTCTCGAGGAGCTTCGCGGCGAATTCCTCCACCTTCTTCTCGTCGGCGAACTCGGGCTTCTCCATCACGTCCAGCGCGCCCAGTTCGATGGCCCGCATGGAGGTGAACACCTCCGTCCGGTTGACGATGGACGAGAGGATGAGGATCGGTTTCGGGGAGTGGGCCATGATCTGCTCGGTGGCCTCGAAGCCGTTCAGGACCGGCATCTGGACGTCCATCACCACGATGTCGGGGTTGAAGAGCCCGACGCGCTCCACGGCGTCGAGCCCGTTGGAGGCCTCCCCGGCGATCTCGATGTCGGGGCAGGCCCCGAGAAGGTCCTTGAGGATCATCCGGACGGTGGGTGAATCGTCCACCAGGAATACGCGGATCTTGTTCGGGTTCATTTCGGTCCCTCCCCTTTACAACCCGCGGGCCGCCGCGGTCAGACCAGTCTCTGGATCGTCTCCAGGAGCTTCATCTGGTCGAAATCCTTCTTCGTGATGTAGGCGTTGGCCCCCACCTGGATTCCCCGGATCTTGTCCTCCCGGTTCTCCCGGGTGGTGACGATGATGATGGGGATATCCCGGTGGGCGGGTATGCCCCGGATCTGCCCGGTCATGGTGAAACCGTCCATCACGGGCATCTCCACGTCGGTGACGATGCAGTCCACCGGCTGCGTGCCCAGTTTTTCGAGGCCCTCGGCCCCGTTGACGGCTTCCACCACGCGATATCCCGCCGATTCAATGATAACTTTTTCCATCTCCCGTGTCACTACGGAATCTTCGACGAGCAGGATCACCTTCTGGACGCTCTTCGCCCGGGTGCCCGCGGGCCGGGTCGTCGCCGTCTTCCGGGGCGCCTGGAAGTACCTCGCCAGGGCGTAGATGTCGAAAACCAGGAACGGCTCGCCGAAGATGCTGACGGAGACCCCGGCGATGTAGGGGGTGTTCCGGATGAAGGGGTCCTTCCGGTGCACGATGGCGTTCTCCTCGTGCAGGGTCTGGTCGACCAGCAGGCCGTAGCGGTCCTTGTCGGCCTGGAGCGTGAGGAGGATCTTCGCGTCGCGCCCGGAGGCCGGGAGCTCGCCGTCGGAGCCGAGGATGGAGGACACGGTGGCCGTGGGGAGGCACTCGCCCTTGTCCAGTAGGAAGAAGATCTCCCCCCGCCGGGTCAGGTCCGACAGGTGGACCCGCCGGACTTTCCGGATGGCGTCCGCGGGGATCGCCAGGACCTCGTCCCGGTCCCGGACGTGGAGGATCCGGGTGGTGGAGATGCTGATGGGGAGGATCATCCGGACCGACGCCCCCGCCCCGGGCTCCGTTTCGATGCGGATGGAGCCGTGGAAGTTGTTGACGGCGTGCTGGACCACGTCCATCCCGACCCCCCGGCCGGAGGTGTCGGTGATGATGGGGGCGGTGGAAAACCCCGGGCGGAAAACCAGCTGGGTGACCTCGTCGGGGCTCATCCGGGCCGCCTCCTCCTCGGTGATCAGCCGCTTCTTCAGCGCCGATTCCCGGATTTTCGCGGGGTCGAACCCGTAACCGTCGTCGGTGACGGTGATGACGACCCGGTCCCCCTGGGTGGACGCCGAGAGCGTGATGCGGCCCGAGCGCGGTTTCCCTGCCCGCTCGCGCTCGTCGGGGGTCTCGATCCCGTGGTCGACGGCGTTCCGGAGCAAGTGGATGAGGCTCTCGTTGACGGCCTCGGCGATGCGCTTGTCCAGCCGGGTGGACCCGCCCTGGTGCTCGAAGTCGATCTCCTTGTCGTTCCGGACGGCGTAGTCCCGGACGAAGCGGGGGAAGACGGCGAAGAGGGTGGCGAGGGGGATCAGCTTGAGGTCCTCGATGTTCCGGAAAAGGGTGTCGAAGTAGTTCTGGTAGGTGACCAGGCGGTTGTTGATGAGCTTCTTCTTCTCCTGGGACGTTCTCGCCAGGTCCCGGAGCAGGATCTGGACGGATTCCACGCGGTTTCGCACGGACGTGTCCGCGATGGCGGGGAGGGTGGAGGCCAGGTCGTCCTGGAGGCGCCGGACCGACTGGACCAGCCCGGCGTACTCCGACTGGAAGACATTGAAGAAGGAGGTCATCACCTTGAGCTGCAGGGCGCCGTCGGAGATGGTGTCGATGAGGTTGCTGTCGATGCGGAAGCTCTTGGAGAAGCCCTGCCTCCGGTCCTCCGGGGGGAGGGGCGGCCGGCCGGCCTTCGCGGGGGGCGGCCCGGGAAGTTCCCCCGCGGCCGGGGGCGGGGAGGGCGGCTCCGGCAGGGGGGAGTCGTCGGGAGCCGCGGGGGCGGGCGGGGCCGGCCCCTCCCCCGGCGCCTGCGCGCCCTGGAAGCGGCTCCGGAGCTTGTCCTTGAGCAGCTGCTTCACCCGGTCCTGCGGGGAGACGGACCCCGGCGGGGGCGGCTCGGCGAGGTCCTCGTCCTTGAACCGCTGGAGAAAATCCTCCACCCGGCGGAAGAGGGCCTCGTCGTCGTCGGCGTCCAGGAGTTCCCCCATGAGGTCGAGGGCGCGGAAGAGGCGGTCGGTGATCCGGGTCGGCAGGGCGCGGTCGCCCGACATCACCTGGACGAAGAAGTCCTCGAAGAAGTGCGCCAGCTGGGCGACGGACTTGAGCCCCAGGATCCGGCTCCCGCCCTTGATGGTGTGCATCTCGCGCTTGAGCTGCTCCACCAGGTCCTGCCGGGAGGCGTCCTTCTCGAGGGTGATCGCGAGGTTGTTGATGGTCTGGATCCGCTCGCGGGTCTCCTCGATGAACTGAAGCCGGAATTTGTGGAGCCGGTCCTGCATGATGGCCGACCGTCAGTCGATCCGCGACCAGTTGACGGCGTTGATGTCGATCCCCAGGACGCCGGAAAAGTTCCCGTCCATGCCGTAGATGGGGGCCGAGATGGTGAAGCAGTCCTCGCCGGTGAGGACGGACTTGTACATGGTGGTGACGTAGGGCCGCCGGGAGTCCTTGGCGTTGTAGAACCACGGCCGCTGGGAGAAGTTGTGGCCCTTGCTGAGCAGTTCGAGGTTCTGCTCGGTCTTGAGGAAGTCGGCCACCGCGAAGCCGGCCAGCACGCCCTCGGCGTCGGCGATGTAGAGGATCTCGATGAACCGGTTCTCCTGGAGGATCTCGTCCAGCACCGCGGTGGAGTTGCGCCGGCGGAACATGCGGATCGTCTCGTTCTCCACCGTCTTCTTGGCGAGGTACTTGATGTTGCGGTCCGAGTCGATGGTGAAGTTCTGGGAGATGAGCTGCATGTCCATGGCCAGGGTGTTGAGGCGGTTGGCGGCCCGGTTGAACTCCTGGAGGGCGTTGGCGATCTGGCGGATGACGGAGGAGACGTCCTTGAGGGTGTCCACGATCTGGTCGCTGGCCGTTTTCTGCTGCTGGGTGGCCAGGGAGATCTCCTTGGCGGAGCGGGTGGTCTGCCCGACCTTGTCGGTGATGGCGGAGAGCTTCTCCTGGATCTGGAACGCGGCCTCCATGGCGGACTCGAACTCCTTCGTGCCCTGCTCCGTGGCCAGGATGGTGCTCTGGATGGACTTCTGGAACTCGCCGAGGATCTTCTTGATCTCGTCCACGGAGTCCTGGCTCATGTCGGAGAGCCGGCGCACCTCGGAGGCGATGACCGAGAACCGCGCCCCGTACTCGCCGGCGGCGGCGGCCTCGATGGCGGCGTTGAGGGCCAGGATGTGCGTTTCCGACGCGATGCTGGTGATGAGGGCGAGGATCTTGTCGATTTCCTGGAACTTCTCGCCGAGGTTGTGGGCGTTCTCGTTGATGTCGCGCATCCGCTCGTTCATGCGCTCGAGACTGGAGGCGTTTCCACGCATGTGGGTCATGCCCTCCTGCGCCCGTTTCTCCGCCTCCTCGGAGGAGGAGACCACGTAGGTGGTGTTCTCGGCGATCTGGGCGGCGGTCCGGGCCAGCTCCTCCATGGCGGAGGTGATCTGGGCGACGGCCGCGGCCTGCTCGGACGAGCCGGAGGCCTGCTCCCCGGAGGTTTCCAGGATCTTGTGGGCCTGCACGCTCACCTCGGCGGAGGTCTTCTGGATCTTCTTGAGCATGCTGGAGAACCCGGCGATGGAGCCACGGAAGGTCTCGATCAGGGCGTGGAACTCCTCGTGGATGTCGTCCGCGTCCAGCGAGCCCGTCAGGTCCCCGTCCCGGATCACTTCCAGGACCTGCTTGAGGTGGTCCAGGAAACGGGTGCTGCGGGCGTGGGTCTCGTCCTGGGCCGTCAGGATCGTCCCGAGGTCCCGGTCCAGCTTGCGGGCCAGCAGCCAGGTCCCGACCCCCAGGGCGGCGACGGCGGCGACGACGATGCCGATCCTCAGGGCGATGGGGTCCGGCGGGAGCGACAGGATGACGACAAGCAGGGCCACGGTGCCGGCCAGGATCGCGGCGAGGCCCCGGAGCGAGACCTGGCGGACCTTCCGGAACCGCTCCATGCCGGACGCGTCATTTTTCGTCATGGTGCCTCCTGAGTGTCAACATTTCCAGCAAGGGGCCGAGGGTGATGAGCAGGATGAAATCCTTCTCCAGGCCCACGAACCCGGCGACGAACCCTGCCCCGCACAGTTTCTCCACGGCCGGGTTGGACGGGATCACGGCGTCCGGGACGACGTTGACCTCGATCACCCGGTCGACTTCCAGTTCCATGCGGCGGCCGTGCTCCTCGGTCTCGAGCAGTACCCGGCCTCCCCCGTGCCCGGGGAAGACCAGGCGCGGCGGGGCGCCTTTGGCCGGGCGCCGGACGGTGAAGCCGGCGATGGGTCGCCCCGCGCTCCCCGACGGACGGCTCTCGATGCGCCGGATCTTCCCGGACCGCAAGGCGTAGCGGTGCGGCCCCGCCTGGAAGATGTCCACCGTTCCCGCGTCCAACGTCATTTCGCGCTGAGTGCCTCCACGAATTCTCCCAGGTTCAGACCATACGTGAGATTTCCGCCCAGGACTGTGACGAAGGACACGCAGGGGGCGGGCAGCCCGGGGACGGCCCGGATTTCCCGGCGGTCCTCCGGGACCGTGACGATGTCACGGGTCCGGCGGGCCCGGAAGGCGAGGTGGCACTCGTCGTGCCGCGCCAGGATCAGCTCGGGCAGGACGTCGTCGGCAGGGGCCCCCAGGATCGCGTCCAGGTCCACCACCACCCAGAGGTTGCCCTCGAAGTGGATGACGCCCTGGATGTAGTCGGGGCTGAACGGGACGGGTTTCGGGGGGGTGTGCGAGATGATCCGGTAGAGCTGGGGGAGCGGGACGAGGAAAGAGTGGGACGAGGTCAGGAAGTGGAGGAACCGTTCGGCACTGTCGGTCACCGCATCACCTTCATGCTCTCGACGACCTTGAAGAAGGCGTCGATGAGCTGGGATTCGAACATCGAGTTCTTGAAACCGTTCAGTATCTCCATGGATTCGGCCATGCTCATCCGTTTCTTGTAGGGGCGCTCGGTCACGAGGGCCTTGAACACGTCGACGATGCCCAGGATCTGCGATTCGAGCGGGATCTCGTCGCCCTTGAGGTTCCAGGGGTACCCGCTGCCGTCCCACCGCTCGTGGTGGAACTTCACGGGGGACAGGATGGGGGCGAAGATCCGGTGCGGCTGAAGGACCTGTTTCACGCCCGCCCCCACGTGTTCCCGGACGCTTTGGCGCTCGTCCTCCTCGAGGGGGCGGTTGGCGTAGAGGATGTCGTCCGTCAGCAGGAACTTGCCGATGTCGTAGACCTTGGCGGCCAGCAGGAGGTCGCGGATCCGCGGTTGGGTGAGGTTCAGTTCCTTGCCCAGCCGGATGACCATCTCGGGGACCAGGTTGTAGTACTCGTTGTGGCGTTCGGGGTAGTCCAGCATCAGGATCAGGCGGTAAAGGACGTCCCCGATGACGAAGGGGTCGAAGCCCTTGCCGTCGAGGTGGCGAATCAGGCTGTTGAGCGTGGCGACCGTGTGGGGTCCCGGTTTCTTGCCGGGCCCGAGGATGTCGTTGAAGAGTTGGGCCGTGTCGATGCGGCTGGACTTGCCCTGGACCGGGAAGAGTTCCCGGCCCGGGAAGGCGAAACTGTCCTTGCTGCTCTGCTTGACCCGGCGGAGGGATTGCTCCGCGGCGCCGAACACGTCGGACGCCGTCTGCCCGTGAACGGGGTAGCCGGCCAGGCCGGCGGACGCCTGGACCTGGGTCCCCCCCGGGAAGGGCTGGGTCCGGACCCAGTCGAGGATCTGGCGGATGATGGGGACCGCCTTCTCCATGTTCGTCTCCGGCATGAGGATGGCGAAAGCGTTTCCCCCGCAGCGAGCGACGAAGTGGTTGGGCCGGGCCACGGCCCGGGTGATCTCGGCCACGGCCCGGATGATGCCGTCGCCAGCCAGGATGCCCTGGTCGGCGTTGATCTTGCCCAGGTCGTCGACGTCCAGGATGGCGGTCACGTAGGGTTTCCGGGCGTCCTGGCAGCGCTTGGCCTCGGCCTCGAGGGCCTCGATGAAGCGGTTCCGGTCGGGCAGACCGGTGAGGGCGTCCTTCCCGACGTTCTCCTGCCGGCCCTTGGTGAACCGCCCGAAGATGATGAAGTTCCCGATCAGTTCGGCGGCGGCCGACGCGAGGGTCAGGTCCTGGTGGGTCAGGAGGCGTTCCAGGTGGGCGACGGCGTCCACCAGGCCCAGGACCTCGCCTTCGTGGAGGATGGGGACGACCATCCGGCAGGACTGCTGGGAACTGAAGTCGGGGCACTCCGGGTCGTCGAGGGTGTTGTCCACGATGATCCCCTCGCCGTTGATCCGGGCACGTTCCATCAGCGGGTCGGGGGCGCACTGCTTGTGCAACGTGTCCGCGGGGTCGAAGTAGAGGTCGCCGGAGACGGCCGTCCACTCGTTCGAGGCAGGGTTGACGGTGTAGAACCGGCACCAGTCCAGCTCGAAGGTTTCCTGGAAGACGCTGCCCAGGCGCTCCTGGAGGGCGCCGGCCTTGAAGGCCTGCAGGATCCCGTTGAAGAGCCGGGTTCGCTTGCGACCGGTCACCAGTTCCCGCTCACACTCGTCCCGCCCCTTGAGCAGGGCGATACCGTCGCCCAGGGGGGCCTGGATGCGGCTGAGCAGGTTCATCGCCTCCATCCGGAACTGGCCCGGGCGACGGCCGCAGAGCACGAGGCAACCGTAGACCTGGCCGGCGCGGGACAGCGGCAGGGTGATCAGGGACTTCACCTCCGCCTTCAGGAGGGCGGGGAGGTCCTCCAGGTGCACGTCCGTCGGTTCGGGCGGCTTCAGGTGGCCGTGGACGAACACCTTGTTGTTCTTCACGCAGTCCCCGACCAGCGAGCGGTCGGGCGACACCCGGAAGAGGGCGGGAAGCTCCGGCTTGTTCGGCCCGAAAACCCCCACGGCCTCGAGGGTGTGGGCGGGGCTCAGGAAGAAGAAGAGGGCGGCGTCCGCCCCCAGGGCGCCGTGAAAGGACTGGGCCAGGCCGCTCATGCACGTCTCCAGGGAGGTGGCCGTGGCGAACCGCTCCAGGATGGCCGCGAGGGCGATGTGGTCCTGGTTCTCCTTCACCAGCGGCTGGTACTTGGACTGGAGGTCGCGTTTCTCCTCGGTCAGGTCGCTCTCGGTCTGGATCCGGCGGAAGTGGGTCCTCAGCGCCTCGTGGATCGTCCGGAAATAGGCATTTTCCTCGTCCCGGAAGATCCGGGGGCTGGCCCAGGAAACCCGCAGGACGTATCCCTTCCCGTTGTTGGACGGCATCTGGACGGGGATGAGAATCACCGACCCGCCGGCGGCCTTGGCCGGGGCCGGCCGGGACTCGGGGCCCCGCGGCGCGGGCGGGGTGTCGTCCGCGACGGTCAGGTTCCCCGAGGCGAGACACTCCTTGAGGTTGGGCGAAGGGCTCTCGGTGGGGAACTTGCCCTGGGTCTCGGGGCGCAGGATGAGTTCCGCCTGTTCCCCCGCAGCCAGGCGGAGCGCGTCGACCCGCGTGTCGGGGAAGTGCTTCGATACGCTGTTGGCCGCGGTCTGGAACAGTTCCCGGATCGTGCCGGCGTCCGCCATCTCCACGCTGAGCCGGAACAGGTCCTCCGCGCGCTCCGTGGTCTTCTCGAAGCGGCTCAGGAGCGAGAGGGTGGCGTTGACGGGGAAGGCGGTCAAGCCCAGGTAGAGGACGAGGAAGGCCCAGAAGGCCAGCAGGCTCACGATGCGGAAAGGCGAAACGATCCCCGCCGCCCAGATCGCCACGGGGACGAGCAGCGCCCCCGCAATCAGGGCGGACCAGAGGAAGATTCGCAGCCGGGGGGCCATGACGAGGAGGGCGTACAGGGCCGGGAAGAACACGATGAGCGGCCAGGGGGGGACCCCGTCGATCCGGTAGAAGGCGGCGAGGCCCCAGGACATGAAGAGGAAGTCGGCGACCAGCAGGATGATCCGGGAGGCCCGGGGCCCGGCCAGGGTGTCGGGGAACCGCAGGATGACGAAGGAGCAGAGCTGCAGCGCGATCAGCAGGAAGAAATCCTCGGAGATCGAGAAGATCCCCCCGGTCCGGAGAAGGTGGTAGAGCAGGAAGATCCAGAAAAGACGGGAGAAGGCAACCCAGGCCTTGCTCTGCCCGAGGGCGATGACCTTCCTGTCCCAACTGCCGATAAACTCCATCGCTAACCCCATCCTGAGCGCATAGATCAAATCGACTCTAACACAAAGAGGGAGACATTACAACGGGTTTGAAGAAGGGGCGGGGCGGGGGGTGACACTGACGGGTGGAGGGTGCCCCGGGGCGGGTTTCGGGTGTCGGGTGTCGGGTTGGGCGGGTCGGCGCGTCTCGCCCCCGCGCGAAACGCATCCTCGCCTTCCGGGCGATGGACGATCACGCCGCGGCCGGTTCGTGCGCAACGAGGAGGGCCGCGCTGCGCCGGGGAGCCCCGCCCTCCGGGCGATGATCGATCACGCCGCGGCCGGTTCGTGCGCGACCCGGAGGGCCGCGCTACGCCGGGGAGCCCCGCCTTGCGGGGCGACTGAGTGTAGCCCAGGGCGAAGGGCGCTTCGCCCGAGCCCTGGGTAGAGGAAGGATAAAAACAGGGAGCCCGCGCAGCGGGCGAATCAATCCGCGCCAAGAGGGCAGACAGCCTCATGAACGTGACAATTAGCGAGGTATGAATCGCCCCGCAAGGCGGGGCTCCTCCAAATCCCCTCGCTCTTTCCCGGGGCTCGGGCGCGGCGCCCTTCGCCCCGGGCTACACTCAATCGCCCGCTTCGCGGGCTCGGGCGCGGCGCCCTTCGCCCCGGGCTACACTCAATCGCCCGCTTCGCGGGCTCGGGCGCGGCGCCCTTCGCCCCGGGATGGGGGTGCGGATCAAGCGGGGGGTGAAGTGAGGGGGGGCATGACCGGCGTCGGGTCTCAGGAGGAGGGGAGAAAGCGGGGTCGATCCCTTTTCAGGGCCACTTTCCCGCCATCTGCTGCCCGCCGTTGAACACCTGACGCCGGAATCCCGACACCCGACCCCGTCCGCCCCCTCGGATCATTCGGCGGAAACGGTCTCGGGGCCGGGGTGGACGGGGAGGGTGAAGGCGAAGGTGCTGCCATGGCCGAGTTCGCTCTCGACCCAGATGCGGCCGCCGAAGTGCTCCACGATCTGGCGGCAGATGGGGAGCCCGAGGCCGGTGCCGAACTGCACGCCGCTCACGGTGTCGCCCACCTGGCGGAACTTCTCGAACACCCGCGAGAAGTCCTCTTTTCGGAGGCCCATCCCGCTGTCCCGGACGCTGATGACCACCTCGTCGCCCTCCCGCCGGGCCCGGCAGGCCACGAATCCCTCCCGGGTGAACTTGACGGCGTTCGAGATGAGGTTGACCATCACCTGCATCAGGCGGTCGTCGTCCGCCCGGACCTCGGGGAGGCCCGGCTCGGTCTCGACGGTGAACGCCAGGTTCTTCTGGGCCGCCAGCGTGGAGGTGGCCGCCTTCGCCCTCTCCAGGAGATCGGGGACCGACACCGGGCTGACCTCCCAATCGATCTTGCCCGATTCCAGCTTGGCCAGGTCCAGGACGTCGTTGATGAGGGACGTCAGCCGGTTGGCCTCGTCCACGATGATCCTCAGGTTGTCCCGGATGAGGAAGGCGGCGCGGCCCGTGCGGGAGTCGTCCTCCGGGAGCTCGGGGACCAGGATGGTCTCGAACTTGTTCCGGATAATCTTGGCGAAGCCCAGCACGGAGGTCAGGGGGGTCCGGAGCTCGTGGGCCACGATGGAGAGGAAGTCCGTCTTCATCCGGTCGACCTCCTGCAGCTTCTCGTGGGACTCCCGGAGGGCCTTCTCCGCCTGGATGCGGTCGTGGATGTCCAGCACCGAGACGATGGACTCGGCGGTGTCGGGGACCCGCGCCACCGTGAGGAAAACGTTCCGCACGCTCCCGCCCCGGTCCAGCATCCGGGTTTCGTAGCTCCGGGGGGCCCGGTCCGGCGCTTCCCGGCGCAGGCGCTCGTACTCCTCCATGCGGGGGAGTTCGTCGGGGTGGACGAAATTTTTCCACGACATCCGCCCCTCCACCTCGGCCTTGGAAAAGCCCGTGGCCTTCTCGAACTCCGAGTTGACCAGGTTGATGGTGGAGTCCTCGTGGATGATGGCGATGACGGTCCCCGTGTTCTCGAAGATGACGCGGTACTGGTTCTCCGATCGGTTGAGGGCCGACTCCACCAGCTTGCGCTCGGCGATCTCCCGCTGGAGCTGGCGGGACTGCCGGAGGTCCCGGGCGAAGATGACGGTCCCGATGAGGTCGCCGGCGTCGTCGCGGATCCGCGACACCGCCACGCTGACGGGGATCGGCTCCCCTTCCTTCCGCATGAAGGCCAGATCCACGGCGGTGTCGGAGCTTTCCGCCAGGAGGCCCGGCCCCCGGAGCGGGCCGGTGCCGAAGCAACAGAGGCTCTCGATGGTCCGCCCGTAGAGTTCCTCGGGGGTGAAGCCCAGGAGGTAGGTGGTCCGGGGGTTGGTGCGGATGATCCGCTGGTTCGGGTCGAGGAGGAGGACCATCTCCCGGGTCTTGTTCAGGATCTCCTCGGCGGCGATGGAGGAGGTGAGCGCCATCAGCTTGTACCGGATGATGGCGATCCAGATCCCCGCCAGCCACACGATGATGATGATGTGGGCGATGGAGGGGAGGACCCGGATCTGGAGGGCCGGGAGCACGTTGTTGGAAACGGCGCCCAGCAGGAGGGCCGCGGCGGTTGAACCGGTGATGATGGCGCTCTGCTTGCGCTCCCGGGCCAGGCGGGACCGCCGGCCCCAGGCCCAGGTCAGGCCGATGCTCACCAGGACGTAGACCAGGTAGTGGACGGTGAAGAGCCAGAACCACGGCGAGCGGACGGCCTCCTCGGGGTACCACCCCAGCGGCCCGGGCAGGAACCGCTCCACGGTGACGACGCCGGTCCACGACCGCACCAGGAAGACGAGGCCGGGGGCGTACATCACGGGGTAGATCCACCACTGTTTCAGCACGCGGTCGTTCCGGGTCAGCTTGAGAGTGAAGTGGAGAGTGAGGCCGGCGAACTGGGTCCATCCGACGGCGGAGAGACGGAACCACAGCCAGCAGGAGCCCTCGTCCGGCGCGGGGTAGAGGAAGACGTAGCAGAACGACCAGGCCGCGTACGCCGTGCAGAGGACGGCGAAAAGGCGGTTCAGGTCGGCCCGCTCGTCGTGACGGAGGACGTTGAGCCCAAGACCGGCGTAGATGACCGCCGCCAGGAAGGACAAAATGGACAGGACGTTCATGGGCCCTCCCCGCCCCGGGACGGGCACGACCCCGGCGCGCTCGTGGAGCGGCGGATCATGGAGACGTACCCCTCGAGGGTGACGAACCCGGCGTCCCGGTAGATTCGGAGGGCCGCGGCGTTGTCCTGGTGAACTTCCAGTTTCACCTGCAGGCCCAGGGCCGCGGCGGCCTCCAGGGAGGCCGCAAGGAGTCGTCGGCCGATGCCGCGCCCCTGGTGGGAGGGGTGCACCGCCATGTGGTGGACGTAAACCCTCCGGCCGTCCTGGGTCAGCCAGGACGTGCCGACGACCTTCCCCCCCTCGAGGGCGCAGATCATTTTCCCCCCGTTCCGGAGGGTGTGCTGGATGCGCGCCAGGTCGTCGCCCCGCTCGGGCCGGCCGACGCCCGTCAAGCGCCAGAGTTCCGCGATCTCCCCGTAGAGATCGGCCCTGAAATCACCCGTCAGCACGCACATCCGACGCCTCGCGGACGAAAGTCACCCGGGTCGGGGCCGCCCGCCGGCCGGAACAGGCCTGGGCGCGGGGGAAACACCCCGGCCACCCGGGCCCGGACCACCCCCCGCTGCTGTTTTGCCGGCGACGCCCGATACGAACGGTTGCATTATAACAGCCCCCGGCGTTCGGGCGAAGGAATTTTCAGCGGTCCCCGGGGAAACGCAACCGTCTGGGGCGGCGTGAAGGGTGTCCGCGGCGCCGCCCCGGGGACCCGCGGGCCCCACTCCGTCCCGACCCCGCCCCGAAGGGGCAGGGAAAGAAAACGCGGCGGGCCAGGGAGGCCCGCCGCGAAGGGGTTGGTCGGCGTTAAAGGGACTTGGAGCCGCGAAGGGGTTAACCGGCGTTACCTGGACTTGGGGGTGCGGAGGGTCATCCGGACGGTTTCCTTCTTCTCCTCCTGCATCTGGGGCGGGGCGCCCTGCTCGTCCAACTTGTGGACGATGCGGGAGGACACCACGGTCAGGGTCTCCTGCTTGAGCAGCTGGTCCTCGGCCCCGTCCGCCCGGATCCACCGGTGGGTGTTGCGGGTGGAGGTGGTGATCATGACCAGGTTCCCGCTCTCGGAGTGGGTGATGTCCACCTTCTCCTCCCGCAGGTGGCGGCAGGGGATCGCCCCCTCGGCCGTCTGGAGCTTCTCCATCCCGAGGTCCTCCACTTTCCCTTCGGGCCGGGCCCGGTCGAAGATCACGGACGGTTCGGGGGCCCCGGCCTTGGCCATGACCCGCTCGTCCTTCCGCACGTCGATCATCTCGGCGTCCGGGGTGTCGGTCACCGGCCGGGCGGCCATGGTCTTCTCCCCGGCGCTTCCTGCGGGGGCGCCGCCCAGCTTGCCGCCCGCGGGGGCCGCCGTCCCGACGGTCAGGGACGACGCGCCGTCGGGCTTCCCGACGCGCTCCACCACGGGCCGGGCGATCTTGAGGATCTTCCCTTCCCGGTCCACGATCATCCGGAGGCGGGCGTTCTCGCGGTCCGAGGCGTACTCGTACCGGAGCCCCAGGCCGTCGGCGGAGGGCTGCTCCACCGAGATGGTGAGGACGCCGGCGGATTTCTCGCCCTTGTACCCTTCCGTCTCCACGTCGAAGACGACCTGGTTGCCGGGGGTCAGCGCCCGGGCCGAGGAGAGCTTGACCATGGGCACGCCGGCGAGGGCGGCGGAGGCGAGGAGGAGGACGAGGGCCAGGGTGAACAGCAGCGATTTATTCTTCATGTCCGAATCTCCTTTCGTTTAGTGCCGTGCAGGCCGTCACTTGCTGCACGAGAACAGGTCCACGTCCCACCCGGAGGAGGTCCGGATGACCTGGGCCCCGTAGACCCACCACAGGAACGAGCCGGAGGCGGCCACGCCGTTGGAGCGGAGCTTCTGGCAGCTCGCCGAGCCGTAGGTGATGGGGTAGTAGGGGTAGTTCACGCCGAACGCCCCGGCGATCCCCGCGAAGTCGATCCAGATGAGTTCCAGGCTGAGGTTGGCGGTGCCGTAGGCCCACTTCCCGCCCCAGTTGAAGTGCACCTGGGTCTGGCCCTTGAGGGAGATGCCGAAGGCCCCGATGCCGTCGGACGGGTTCTCGCCCAGCCAGGCGGCCGCATCGATCTGCTTCTTCGGGTAGTCGAAGGTCAGGGAGGCGCTCGCGAACGGGTAGTCCGCCACCTCCAGCGTGGCCAGGCCGCTCACGTAGCCGTTGGTCCCGATGGTGAGGACGCCCCTGGCCTCGATCATGCCGGTGGCGTCGCTGATGGTCCCCGTCAGCATGATCTCCCAGTAGGTGGTGGGGGAGGTGTAGCGCTTGAGACAGCCGCCGGCGCCGTTGAGGAAGATCCCCGTGGTGCCCAGCGGGATCCGCATCCCGGTGGCGGTGAGGCAGGCGCTGTTGAACTGGCCGTTCCACCCGAAGTCGAAGCTGAAGCCGATGCCGGCCACGTTGGGGATGTTCAGGCTGCCCTGGCCGGTGATGTGGACCTGGTCGAAGGCGAAGCTGCCGCCGCCGAAGGTGTAGGTCCCCACCTTGAAGCTCGGGAGCGACATGGAGCCGGCCAGGACGTCCCAGCCGCAGTTGAGGACGCCGCCGCCGGGGTGCTTGCGCAGGTGGATGCTGCCGCCGGCCGACCCCGTCAGGAAGGCGGGGAGGGTGACCGACCCGGCGATCTTGATCTCGTCCTTGGCCGGGAAGGAGAGGGCGCCGGAGAAGCCGTAGCTGCCGATGGTCAGGGAGACCGACGCGGACTGGAAGGAGAGCACCTGCCCCTGGGTGTTGACCACCATGTTGGAGATGGCGGCGGTGAAGGAGGAGGCGAGCTGGAGGGAGCCGGAGATGGTGAAGGTCCGGTCGGCGGCGTTCCAGACGGCGCTCCCGGAGAACCCGAAGCCGCGGTACTGCCCGCTGACGCCGGTGAGCTGGAAGTCGTCCACCTTCAGGGCGCCGGTCTTGGACGAGAGTTTCAGGAGGCCGGAGGCCGAGATCCCGAAGTCGGTCCCGCTGTAACCCACCGTCCCGGAGGCGCTGATGCCGGTGGCGCTCCAGGTGGCGGTGAAGTTGCTCAGGGTGAAGTTCCCCACCTTCAGGTTGGACAGGGAGTAGTTGAAGGTGCCCCAGGAGTAGACCGTTCCGTTGAGGCCGATCTCCATGCCCTCGAAGGCGAGCTTGCCGTAGACCCCCAGCGTCGCGTTGCCCGCGAGCTGGATCCGGTCCGGGGACTTGAGGTAGTTGGCGCTGGCGGTGATGGAAAAGTCGTTGTAGGCCATGGAGAGGCCGGTCAGCGCCAGGGAGTCGAGCTGGCAGGTCCCGTTCGCGAGCTTCAGTTTCGCCTGGGCCGTGGCGCCGAAGGAGCAGGCGGCCCCGTTGATCTGGACGCCGCTGATGGCGAGGGTCCCGCCCAGGGAGATGGCGGCGCCGTCCCACTGGACCGTGACGTTCTGGAGCTGGGCCTTGCTCCCCAGGTTGATGACCGGGTTGGTGTAGGTGAGGGTCCCGTAGGAGATCACCGCCCCGTTGGCGCCGATCTGGAAGTTCTGGACCGAGAAGGTCCCGTAGGTCCCCGCCGTCAGCACCCCGTTGAGCACGAAGCGGGACGGGTTGGAGAGGTACTGGGCGCTGCCGGAGAGCGTGAAGTTCCCGTAGGTCGCGGAGAAGTCGTCCACCGAGAAGCTGGACAGCGCGGGCGTACTCCCCGAGAAGGTCAGGACCGCGGTGGCGGTGACCGACAGGTTCAGGGCCTGCCCGGCGACCGGGATGTTGGACAACGAGACGTTCCCGCTCAGGGTCAGGGTCTGGGCCGACCAGACGGCCGTCAGGTTTTTCAACGTGAAGTTGTTGATGATCACCTGGGGAACGGTCACCGTCAGGGTGCCGTAGCTGTAGACCTGGCCGCCGAGGCCGATCTCGAGGCCCTGGACGGAGGCGGTGGCGTAGGTCCCCAGGACCGCCTGCCCGTTGATCACCAGCCGGTCCGGCGCGTGGGCCAGGATGGCGTCCCCGGTGATCTGGAGCCCGCCGGCGGAGGCGCTCACGTTCGTCACCGCCAGTTCGGACAGGGTGAAGGCGCCATTGACGATGCGGAACGAGGCGGCGGCGGTGCAGGAGACGTTGAGCATCCGGCCGGCCACGGGGACGTTCCCGATGGTGAGGCCGCCCGAGACGTCGAGGTCCTGCTGGTTCCAGGAGACCGACACGTTGGAGAGGGTCAGGCCCCCGATGACGATCTGCGGGTTGGTGTAGGTCAGGGTGCCGTAGCTGAACACCTGCCCGTTGGTCCCGACAACCAGGCCCTTGACGGAGAAGGTACCCACCGACCCGGCGTTGAGCACCCCGTTGAAGGTGAACTTGCCGGGGGTCCCCGCGGCGTAGGCGACGGAGCCTGTCAGGACCAGGTTGCCCGCCTGGGCCTTGACGTTGGAGACCGCCAGGGACGAGAGCACCGGCTGCCCGTTCTGGAACAGGACGGTGGCCGTGGCGTCACCGGTCACGGAGAAGGCCGTCCCCATGATGACCGCCCCGTTGACGGCGAAAGCGCCGCTGACCTTCATGTCGGTCGCGGTCAGGACCACCACGGGGTTAGTGATGGTCAGGCCGCCCAGGGTGATGGTGCCGCCCGCCCAGGTCCAGGTCCCGAAGTTGACCACCTGGCCGCCGGCGGAGACCACCAGGCTGCTCACGGTGAAGTTCCCGACGGTGGGGAGGTTCAGGGTCCCGTTGAGGGTGAACTGCTTCAGGGCGCCGTCGTAGGCCAGGCTGCCGGTGAAGCGCGCGGTCCCCGCCGACCCGGCGGCGTTGCTGACGGTGAAGGAGGTCACCGAGGCGGCGCCGTTCCGGAAGGCGATCTGGGCCGCCACATCACCCGTGAAGGTGAAGTTGGACCCCATCAGGGCCACCCCGTCGACCCTCACCTGCCCGGTCACGTTCAGGCCGCCGGCCGTGAGGGTGACCACGGGGTTGAGGACGGTGACGCCGTTCATCACCAGTTGGCCGGTGGTCCACTGCCAGGTCCCGAAGGCAACCACCTGGCCGGTGAGGCCGACCTTGAACCCGCTGACGGAGAAGGTCCCGTACGGCGGGATGTTGGCGTTGCCGTTGAGCGTGAACACCTTCGACGGGCCGTCGTAGGCGACGCTGCCGGTGAAGACGATGCCGTTCCCGCTGAAGTTGAGGTTCGAGGCCGTGATGGACGAAACGCTCACGCGGCCGGCCGCGATGGCCAGCTTGACGTCGGCCTCCCCGTTGAGGGTGAAGGTGCTCCCCATGAAGGCGACGTTGGACACCTGGAAGGCGCCCCGGCCGGTCAGGGCGTTCGGCGTCAGCGCCACGGTGACGTTCGTCAGGGTGAGGCCGCCCACCGTCCACTGGGGCTGGCTGTAGGTGACCTGCCCGAAGGAGATGAACTGGCCGTTCAACCCCAGGACCAGGTTCGACACGGCGAAACTGCCGTTGGCGCCGGCGCTGAGGGTGCCGTTGATGACGAAGCGGTCAGGGCTCTGGAAGACCAGGTCCCCCGTGAGGGTGCAGTCCCCCGCCGAGAGGGAGGCGCCGGTGACCTGCATGGCCGTCAGGGTCGGGTGCCCGCCCTGGATCTGGAGGGTCGCCTCGGCGTCGGCCGCCAGGCTGAGGGTGGAGCCGAGGAAGGGTACCCCGGACATGCTCAGCGAACCCGCGAGGAAGAGCCCGTTGCCGTCCCAGCGCGCCTGGAGGTTGTCCAGCGTGGCGCTGCCGATCGGGTAGGGGCCGCCGGCCCAGGCGATGGTCCCGTACTGGTGGACCTGCCCGTTGAGGCCGAAGACGAAGTCCGTCACGTCGAGCGTCCCGTAGGCGCCCAGCCGGGCCGAGCCCGTGAAGGCGATCCGCCAGGGGGACTGAAGCAGCTGGCCGTTGCCCTGCAGGGTGAAGTCGCCGTAGGTGGCGTTGATGTCGGTGAGGTTGAGGTTGTCGAAGACGGGGAGCCCGCTGTCGTCGAGGTGGACGTTCATCTGGGCGTGGCAGGTGAGGGTCGACCCCGCCAGGATCAGGTTGTTGATCACCAGGTCGCCGTCGAGGTGGATTCCCGCCGCGTCCCACGTCAGCTCGATGTTGCTGAGGGTGAGCCCGCCGATGGTGACCGAGGACGGCCCGCCCGTGATGACCGGGAAACGGGTGAACTGGACCATGCCGCTGTCCATGAGGGTGGAGACCCGCACGCCCATGTTCTGGAGGGTGGCGGACGGCTGGCCGGGCATCAGCAGGGTGCCGCCGAGCACCGCTTCGTCGGCCGCGGCGTTGACCGAGGTGACCGTCATGTCGAGCCCCACCGGGAAGTCCTCGGAGAGCGAGACCGACGCACCGCTGGTGGTGGTCATCCGGAGCCGGTCCCCCACCTCGAGGCCGGCCTTGCCCTTCACGAAGGAGTCCCAGGCGGTCAGCTGGGAGCTGCGCTGCTGGTCGTAGGAGGCCAGGTAGGCGGTCGGGACCGCGGGGTAGTAGGCGGAGAAGCCCGAGGACACCCGGTCCTGGGTGACGTTCTCCACCACGATCCCGTCCGCGAGCTGCAGGAGGGCGGCCGCCTGGTCACGGATGGTCACGGGGTAGTTGCCCGTGGCGAAGACGCCCAGGAACTGCCGCAGGTCCACCATCTGGCCGCCGGTGCCGGCGTTGTACTGGAAGAGCCCGTTCCGGACGGTCTGGAGCCCGGAGGGCCCGTACTGGGAGCGGTAGTACATCAGCTTCATGGCCAGCGCGTTCAGGCCGGTCCCGAAGGCATGGAAGTCCTGGAGCTTCAGGGCCGACATGGACGGGTAGTTGAAACCGCCCGCGAACTGCACGATCTGCTCCGCCAGCTGCTGGGGCTGCAGGGTCTGCCAGGGGGAGGTGCGCAGCAGGGTCCCCAGCCGGAACCACGCGGTGGGCGCCGCACTCTGGGGGGCCACCAGGTAGTCGACATCGTCCCGGAGGGCGAACGCGGTTTCCCAGTTCTGCTGGTAGGGGGCGTCGATGAAGAGGACGTCCAGCGGATGCCCCGCCTGGTCCACCCATGTGGACAGCGCCTCGGCCAGCCCCGTGCCCGAGAGCCGGATGTTGGCGCCGGTCTGCTTGTCGCGGAAGACGGCGCTGAAAACGTCGCCGGCCAGGTCGGTGTATACCTGCCGCTCGCTCGCCAGGACCAGGGCGTAGTGATTTGCCGGGTAATTCTGACGGGCGGCGCCGAGGAACGCCGACAGCGCATTGGGCCCCGCCAGGTTCACGCTCTCAACGGCGTTGACGACCTGGATCTTCGACTGTCCCGACGTGTTCTTCGCGATGGAGAACATCCCCTTGTAGGCGACGTTCCCCACCTTGACGGGGTAGTTGGTCATCAGCAGGATGTTGGCGTTGTCGGACGCCGTCCCGCCGAGGTCCGTCAGGTAATTCTCCAGTTCGAGGTCCGTCTGGGCGGGGCCCGAGAGGTAGACCATGAAGGTCCACGGCTTGACGGGCTGCGTCTGGCCGGGCAACGGGGCCAGGCCCGTCAGCAGGAGAACGGAGAAGAGAAGAATCACTAAGGCGTTGCGTTTTGTCATAACGACCTCTCGCCACCATGGATAAATTTGTAATCATTATCCTTGAAGTTCCCAAAAAGTGCAAGACAAAAAGTGGGAATTCGACTGGGAAAAATCTACGATTGGGTGGGTCAATTCACCGGTCCGCGAGTTTGCCGGGACCGCCCGGCCCCGTTTCCGCGACCCGGGCCCGGACCAGCTTCTCCAGCACGGCGGGAGGAAGCGGGTGATCCGATTCTGACACGCATGCTCAGGGTTCAGAATAGCTTTCCACTCGCCGTCCCGGCGCGGTGCACCATGAGGTCGAGATCGGCGAGCGCCCCGCCGAGGCCCGGTTCGCTTCCCTTCCTGAGCGCCCCGACGGCGTGGGGCATGGGGGCACACATCGACGCGAACAGTCCGTCCGACCGGAATGCCCGGGGAGTTCCGCCGTAGACGCCCATGTTGACGCACCCGCCGTCCGGGTGGCGACGCCTTCAGCGCTCCGGGCGCGCGGCCCCCTCACACGTCGCCGAATTCTCCGGGGGCGGGGAGACGATCTCGAGGCCCGGCTCGTCCCCCTCGACGGTCACGGTCACGGCGCCGCCCCGGGAGAGCCTCCCGAAGAGGATCTCGTCGGCCAGGCGGCGGTGCAGCCGGTCCTGGATTAGCCGCTTGAGGGGCCGGGCGCCGTAGACGGGGTCGTAACCCTTCCCGGCGAACCACCGGACGGCCTCGGGCCGAAGCGTCACCGTGACGCCCTTGGGCTCGAGCTGTTCCGCCAGCTGCCGGGTGAACTTTTCCACGATCCGCTCCATGACGGCCGGGTCCAGGCGCCCGAAGCGCACGATGCCGGTGAGCCGGTTGCGGAATTCCGGGCTGAAGAGCCGTTCCACCTCCTTCATGCCGGCCCCGGCGCCGGGGAGCCCTCCGAAGCCGATCCCCTTCCGGCTGAGGTCACGCGTGCCGGCGTTGCTGGTCATGATGAGGATGACGTTGCGGAAGTCGGACGAGCGGCCGGTGTTGTCGGTGAGGGCGGCGTGGTCCATGACCTGGAGCAGGATGTCGAACAGGTCGGGGTGCGCCTTCTCGATCTCGTCCAGGAGCAGCACGCTCCGGGGCGTCTTCCGGATGGCGCTGGTCAGGATGCCGCCCTGGTCGTACCCGACGTAACCCGGCGGCGCACCGATCAGCCGCGACACGGTGTGCTTCTCCATGTACTCGCTCATGTCGTAGCGTAAAAAGCCGATCCCCAGCACCGCGGCCAGCTGCCGGGCCAGTTCCGTCTTGCCCACCCCCGTGGGCCCGACGAAGAGGAAGGCGCCCACGGGCTGGTCCGGGGGCGCCAGTCCCGCCCGGGAGAGCTTCACCGCCTCCGCCACGGCCCGGACGGCGTCGTCCTGGCCGAACACCACCCCCCGCAGCTCCGTTTCCAGCACCGCCAGGCGTTCCGTCTCGCTCCGCCCCGCCTGGAGGTCGGGGACGTTGGCGACCTGCGCCACCACCCGCTCGATCTGGGGCCGATCGATCCGCTCCAGGCGCTCCGCGGGCTTGCGCATCCGGTTGGCGGCCCCCGCCTCGTCGATGACGTCGATGGCCTTGTCGGGGAGCCACCGCTCGTTGACGTAACGGTCCGACAGTTCGGCGGCCGCCTGGAGCGCCGGGTCGGTGAAGCGGACGCCGTGGTGCCCCTCGTAGCGCTCCCGCAGGCCGCGGAGGACCTCCACGGTGTCGGCGACGGAGGACTCGGGGATGTCGATCTTCTGCAGGCGGCGCACCAGCGCGTGGTCGCGCTCAAGGTGCCGCCGGTAGTCCTCGTGGGTGGTGGCGCCCAGGCAGCGGATCTCCCCCGCCTGGAGCACCGGCTTGAGCATGTTGGAGACGTCCATGGAGCTGCCCGAGGCCGACCCCGCCCCCACGATCATGTGGATCTCGTCGATGAAGAGGATGGGCCGTTTCAGTTTCTTCAGGGCGTCCAGGGACGCCTTCATCCGCTCCTCGAACTGGCCCCGGAACTTGGTCCCCGCCAGCAGGGAGCCCAGGTCCAGCATGTAGAGTTCGCTCCCCTCCAGGGGCTCCGGGACGTCGCCCGCCGCGATGGTCTGGGCCAGCCCCTCCACGATGGCCGACTTGCCGACACCGGCGTCGCCCACCAGCACGGGGTTGTTCTTGGTTCGCCGGCAGAGGACCTGCATGATGCGGCTCAGCTCCGCGCGACGGCCGATCAGGGGGTCGAGCTTCCCCTCGCGCGCCAGTTCCGTGAGGTTGACCATGAACTGCTTCAGGGGCTTCTTCGGGGCCGCCTCGACCTCCTCGTCGTCGTCGGCCCCCGGCGTTGCGCCGTCCCCGAGGTCGTCGTCGTCCACCTTCGAGACCCCGTGGGCGATGTAGTTGAGGAGGTCGACCCGGCTGATCCCCTGCTTGTCCAGGACCCAGGCGGCGTGGGACTCGCGCTCCGAGCGGATGGAAACCAGGATGTCGCCCCCGTTGATCTCCTCGGTGCGGGCGCTGGACTGGACCTGCACCACCGCCCGCTCCAGGACGCGGCGGAACCCCAGGGTCTGCTTCGGCTCCTGGCTCTTTTTCCTGGGCAGCCGGGGGACGTCCTTCTCGAAATACTCCTCCAGGTCGACCTGCATCTCCTTCAGATCGGCCCCGCAGTGGAGCAGGACCTCCCGGGCGGTGGGCTCGTAGAGGAGGGCGTAGAGCAGGTGCTCCACGGTCACGAACTCGTGGCCCCGGGTGAAAGCCTCCCGGATGGCGGCCTGGATGGCGAATTCCAGCTCGGACTGTCCCATGTTTCTCCTCACCGTGCCTGACGGGTGGACCAGATAAAAGCACGAACCACACGAACCACACGAAAAAGACGGGCGCGGGAAGCGTCCGCTGGAAGCGAAAGCGCCGGGGAGCGGCAAGTTGACCGGACCGGAAGCGGCCCGGGTCAGGGTTTTTTCGACCGCTTGCTGACGCGCGCGGCTCGGACGGACGGGTTCCTCAGGCGGGCTCCACCGTCAGCTTGAGGGGGAACTCCCGCGAGCGCGCCCATTGCTCGGCCTCCTGGCGGCGCGTCTCGGCGATGTCGCGGGTGTAGGTCCCGGCGATCCCCTGGCCCTGGTGGTGCACCTGCAGCATGATCTGCACCGCCGCGGCGGGGGGGTGGTGAAAGACCGTCTCGAGCACCTGCACCACGAAGTCCATGGTGGTGTAGTTGTCGTTGTGGATCACCACGTGGTAGGCCCGCGGCTTGCGGACCGACGACTTCTTTTCGGTCGCCAACCCGCCTTCCCACTCGGTCCTGGCCATCGTCCACCTCGCTCCCGTTCCGGACAAGAACCACGAAATACACGAAATACACGAAATACACGAAATACACGAACGCAACGAATCGAATGCCAGCGTGCCAATGCGCCATCACTGGCAGGGGATCGCATTCCGAGAGACCCGGCCGCCCCGTGCGGCGGGCCCTTCGCACCGGCTCCGCCCGTTCCCGGGAATCGAGCGGCCCCGTCTGGGGGACGCCTCAAACCGACCCCGGGGGGGGCTCCGACAGCCGGTCCAGGATCAGTCCCCAGAACCGCTCCGCCCCGGCGTGGAAGCTCCACCCGAGGTGGGCGAGGCAGGAACCGCACAGCGCGATCCGCCAGGTGCGCCCGGCGAACCAGGTGAACTCCGCGTGCTCGCCCCCGACCCCCACGGCACCCGGCGCCTCGGCGTAGGTGGCGATCCGGAAGACGATCCCGTGTGGGTTGGCGAAGGTGTGGACCAGGGCCCCGTCCACCGCCCGGGCCGCGCTGCGCCGGGTGACCTCGCTCCGGCAGCGGGCGCACCGGACAGGATCGGAATCCCCGCCGAGGTCCCGGCCCCGGCGTCCGGCCTTGAGGCCCCGGCCGACGCGCACGCCGTTTTCGCGCTTCTCGAGGGTTCGCAGCATGCCCACCTCGCCTGCCCTCGCTTCCATTTTACGCAGGCGGCCGCCGGGTCGGCAAGGGAAAAGGAGCCGGCGCCACGACGCGGTGCAGCGACAGCAGCGGGACGCCCTGGAGCCGGACCTCCCAGCACCGCTCCATCCGCCGCCCGAGGGCGGCCAGCTCCTTCGCCGTCTCCGCCTCCCAGTACGCGAGGTACGGGCGGGAGTAGAGCAGGACGAAGTCCGCTCCCCGGGGATCACCCACCGGCAGGAAACGGACCTTCCCCGCACGGATGGCGTAGACGAAGAAGCGCTCGTCGGGCGCGAAGGGCCAGTAGACGCGGCGTCCGCGGCAGTGCCGGTCGAGGGCGGCCAGGTTGCGGTCGTTGAGGGGGTCCCACCAGTAGCTGACCTCGTACCCGGCGGCCGCGGCTCCCCCCAGGCCTCCCGCCTGGGACGCGTAGTACGACAGCTGGTAGGGGTGGGTCGTCGCGGTTGCGGCGGCGCCGAGGACCACCAGGAGCAGGCCGGGCGGCAGGGCGAGGGCGGTTTTCAGCCGCGGGGGGAGCGTACGGGCGACACGGGCCCTTCTCGCCAGCCGGCGTGGGAGCGAGACCGCCCCGAGGACGGCCAGCTCGGCGAGGAAGGGGTACGCGGGCAGGAGGTAACGCTCCCCGTCGTTGGTGGGGGAGAAGGGGAGGACCATGAGCAGGAAGGGGAGGAGGGCCATGGGCAGCAGGAGGGCCGTCCGGGCGCCCCGGCGGACCGCGCGGAGGGCGACGGCGGCGACGGCGCCGGCGCAGACGGCGACGACGTGGAGCAGCGGTGTCGTGAGCCAGAAGACAGTGAAGGGGTAGTGGGCGGGGCAGCGGGCGGGGTAAAACTGGCCGCCGAACCACGTCGCGATCGGCGCCCACCCGAGCCTCCCCACGGACTGCCCCACGAACCACCGGCCGGTTTCCATTGGGGAGAACCACCAGTTCGGGTTGAGAACGTAAAAGACCGCCAGGGAGACGGCCGCCGCGACCAGGCAGCGCCGGAGGACCCCGGCCCGGTCACCCCGGGCAATCGCCAGCCGGCCCAGCAGGACGGCGACCCCGAGCACGGCGCCCGTGATCTTCACGCAGGCCAGGAGCCCCAGCAGCACCCCGCAGGCGACGGCGCGGGACGGCCGCTCCACCCGGTGGGCGGCCACCACGAGGAGCAGCAGGAGGGACGTCATGGGGAGGTCGGTGGCCGCGAAGTGGAGGTGGGCGAAGAAGCGGGGCACGGTCATCAGGACCACCGCCGAGAGGGCGGCGGTGAGGACCTTGCCCCGGTGGCGCCAGAAGAGGAAGGTCGATGCGGCGACCGCGAAGAGCAGGGCGTTGAGCGCGCGGTTTCGGGTGAAGGGGTCGTCGACCCACGGGAAGAGGGCCCCCGCGGCCACGTAGAGGAGTTTCACCCCGGATGGGTGGACGTTCCGGGCCGGGTCCGTGTCCCACCGCCGGCGAATCGCCTCCTCGCTCAGAAGGCTGCCGGGGGCTTCCCGGAACCACTGGCGGATCTCGTCGGCGGCGGCCTGGTAGATCGGCTCGTCCCAGGTCACCCCGTAGTCGCCGAGGGTGAGCAGCGCCGGCAGAAAAAGGAGGAGAACCAGGAGGAGGCGGAAGGCGGTGTCTCTCCGGAG
Source organism: Acidobacteriota bacterium (assembly GCA_018001935.1). Lineage (NCBI taxonomy): Bacteria > Pseudomonadati > Acidobacteriota > Acidobacteriota bacterium. Next base: position 1,036 of record JAGNHB010000015.1, on the reverse strand, counting down.
AACATTCCGCAAGGGCGTGGGCGCCTTGTTCCCGGAGGGGCCCCCGTCCAGGGAAGGGTTCGGTCCCGGCGGGGGGCCCTCTCCCGCGGGGGTCGGGGTCGAAACCCGGTCGATCCCTCCGGGGGGCGCTGCAACGTCACGTTCCGGGGCGTTCAGGCTTTCCATGCCCCGAGCATAACACCCTCCCCAAGGCCTTTTCAACCCCCGGCTCGGCGGCGTCACTCCTTCCGGATGCGCCGCGGGGTCGCCCGGGCGGGGCGGCCCGAGCTTTCGACGCGGCGGGCGGTCCCGTCAGGACGGCGCTCCGGCGGTCTGCGCGCCGCAGGGTGGCCGAGGCGCCCTGGATCCTTCGGCGCCGACCGCAGCGGCGATACCGGCGGCGATACCGGCGGCGATATCGACTGCGATACCGCCTGCGATAGCGGCTGTGATAGCGGCTGCGCTACCGGCTGCGCTACCGGCTGCGCTACCGACTATGATACCGACTGCGATACCGACTGCGATACCGATACCGATACCGATACCGATACCGATACCGATTCCGACCCCGACCCCGACCCCAACGGGACAACCTCCGGACCTTCAGCCTAACAGCCTTCAGCCTAACAGCCTACAACAACCGCCTCACCCTCGCCTTCACGGTGAACGTCTTCCCCTGGCGCTCGAAGACCAGGACGCGCTCGTCGCCCGGGAGCCCCCGGAGGGCGTCCACCACCGCGCCCAGGCTCCGGCCCCGGGTCTCCACTCCGTCCACCCTGATCAGGTTGTCGCCGGGCGCGACGTTCTTAACAGCCGGGAGGCCCTCGAAGACGGACACGCCGAGGACCACGAACCGGCCGTCGCCGGTGGGCTGGAGGGTCAGCCCCACCAAGTCCTGGTCATTGAGGGGGATTGACTTGCTTCCATCAATATCCCTACAACGTCACATGAGGATAAACAGCTGTTGAATAAATCAGGGCACTTCAATTATAATACCTCCAGTCCAAGGGGAGGAGGTAACCGAAGTGCTGCCCGAAATCAGAACCGAACCCGACTT